>CAJXXD010000276.1 GCA_913062835.1 uncultured Gammaproteobacteria bacterium | reverse complement strand
CAACACCCTGAAGGGATTGGCATGATCATGATCGATTACATTCAGTTGATGCAGGTGGCCGGTGGCGGTGAAAACCGCGCCGGAGAAATTTCTGAAATCTCTCGATCGTTGAAGGCCTTGGCTAAAGAATTGAATTGCCCGGTGATTGCCCTGTCACAGCTGAATCGATCTTTAGAGCAGCGTCCGAATAAGCGGCCTGTGATGTCGGATTTGAGGGAATCAGGCGCGATCGAACAGGACGCAGACGTCATTTGCTTCATCTATCGGGATGAGGTGTATAACGAAAACACCGAAGAAAAAGGCATTGCGGAAATTATTATCGGAAAACAACGTAACGGACCGATTGGTACCGTGCGGTTGGCCTTCTTGGGTCAATACACTCGGTTTGAAGATTTAGCGGAGTCCTACTACGAGGACTACCCGCATGAGTAAATCGCTCCAAGACCAATTGTTGGCACTCGGCGTTGCCGATAAGAAAACAGCAAAGAAAACCAAGCACGAGAAGCGCGTTTCAGCAAAACAGCCTAAGGGGCCCTCGGTCCAAGAAAGCTTGGCAGAGACCCAAGCCAAGGCGCGTGATGAAAAAAAGGCGCGCGATCAAGCCTTGGCTGCCGAGCGGGAACAGAAGCGTCAGCAGGCCGAGCGGTTGGCACAAGTGCGCAATATGGTGAGTGAACACAAAGTGGAACGCGGTGCCGATGCCGATCGTGTGGATTTCAGGTTCCCATACGGTAAGAAGATTCGCCCGTTTCCAGTGGCGGCCGATGTGCGAGATCGTTTGGCTAAGGGACTTTTGGGTCTGATCGAGATCGATGGCGCCATCATCATCATTCCAAGAGACATCCTGGAACGCTGCCGTGAACGTCTAGGCGAGCAGGCCGTATTTACTCATTTGGCAGCCCTTGAGGTGGAAGACGGGGATTACCCGCCCATTCCAGACGACCTGGATTGGTAAATGCTCATCTATGACCTAGCAGCACTGGCTGCATCCGCCTGTTTTGCGATGGGTGCGCTTTTCGCCATGGCACCCTCTCGAGCGTTAGGAGCCGTCCGATTCAACCGGATTCGGATGCTCATGATGTCCCTGCTGTTAGCCGGTGTGGCCGCATTGACAGGTGGGTTTGCCTCGATTGCGTGGTCTGATTTCCCGATCCTCATTTTGTCTGGCCTGGTTGGGATATTTCTTGGCGATACCTTTTTGTTTGCTGGGCTTCGGCGGGTAGGCCCTCGGCGAAACGCCATTATGTTTGCCTTAAACGCCCCGTTGGCCGCGATTTTGGGCGTGTTGTTTCTAGACGAGATGCTGGCGCCGGCTGTCTGGCTTGGGTGTCTTACGGTGACAGCCGGCATCATTGTCGCAATTGCATTTGGTAAGCGTCGTTCTGGAGACAACCCCTGGGATGTGGTCCATGGGTCGTTACCGGCAGGCCTTCTCTTTGGGTTTTTGGCCGCTCTCGGACAGGCAGGCGGTATCTTATTGTCTCGACCGGTCATGGAAACGGGCGCTGATCCTATTGCCGCGTCGGCAGTTCGGGTGGGTGTGGGCTGCCTCGCACTTTTGATCACCTATGAGATCCAACAGTTCAGAAAGCCACGGGATCATCGCCAGTGGACCGCTCAATATGTCATTCGGACCTTTGGCAGCGGTTTCATTGCCATGGGCGTGGGGATGACGTGCGTGATGTTCGCGCTGATTGGTGGTAAGGCGGGATTGGTTGCCACGCTCAGTTCAGCAGCTCCCATCGTCTTGCTGCCGATGATTTGGCTGACCTCTCGGCAAGCTCCAGCCTTAGGAGCGTGGATAGGGGCCTCGATTGTGGTGTTGGGTACGGCGCTGATCTTCAGTACCCGCTAGGGTCTCGCGCCTTTTTCGCACTGTGTTTGTGCAAATTTCGCCCAACAACGGTGCAAAGGCGCTTGTGCCGGTGGGATCACGGTGCTAATTTTTATTCGATGGCGGCGGGCACGCGTCATTTTTCGACTTGGCATGTGAGTTGCTTAGTAAAAAA
>CAJXXD010000275.1 GCA_913062835.1 uncultured Gammaproteobacteria bacterium | reverse complement strand
CGGCAGCTGCCCCGCTTAGTACGACGCTCAACCCGCTGGCTGCTCCGTAATCGACCGCTTGACGTACCGGTGGCTACCGAGATTGCGCGGTACAAATCGGCGATGGACGCTTTGCTCACCAAAGGGTTGTCCCATTGGCCTGCCAGCGATCAAGAAGCCATCGAACAGGCAATGCACGCCTGGATCAAAGCCGGCATCGCTGAATCTACCGCCCGAGCGCTGACCACCGGAGCGCGTTTTAACCATCTGATTTCGATCGCCGAAGTGATCGAGGAGAGTGGGCGCACCATGTCCGATGTGGTTCATTTGTGGGTGATCCTGAATGAATCATTGGGTCTTGGGACCCTCGCTGAACGGATTCAGCAACTGCCAGTCTCCAACGCATGGGAAGCCATGGCCCGGGAGGCCTTCCGAGATGATCTGATTGGTGCGATGCAGCGCATGTTATTGTGTTTTGCTCGACAACCAGGTGAGTGGACTCAACCCGCGCAGGCGATTGAGGGCTTCGCTCGTTCACATTGCGGTCCGTGGCACACGGTGTTGAATGCGCTGAAAACCAGCACCGACCTCAATTACCCGATGATGGCAGTCGCGATCCGCGAATTGAAAGTGGTGGAGACCCAAGCCAGCAGCGTCTAACGGTGCAGACCCCATCCGATCGGGGTATACTTGCGAGCCACCTTGGAGTCGCTGTGTATTCATTCGTTAAACCGCTTTTATTCGCACTTGATCCCGAGTCAGCTCACGATCTCACCATTGCCAGCATGGCGCGCTGGGGTGCTCTGTGCGGGGCCGGCCAGCCCAAGCCTGGAAGATCCGTTGAGATCGCTGGCCTCAGATTTGAAAATCCCATCGGATTGGCGGCTGGGTTAGACAAAGACGCAGAAGCGGTGTCGGGATTCTCAAAACTTGGGTTTGGCCACATTGAGGTTGGCACCGTGACGCCAAAAGCGCAATCAGGAAACGTGAAACCGCGCGTGTTTCGCCTGACCGAAGATCAGGGGCTGATTAATCGCTTTGGGTTTAACAACCAGGGCGTAGATCTTCTCGTTTCTCGATTGAAGGATCATCCCTACCAAGGAGTCCTAGGCGTCAACATCGGCAAGAACAAAGAGACACCGAATGAGCGTGCGGTCGATGATTACGTTTACTGTTTAACCAAGGCGGCGGCCGTAGCCGACTACATTACGGTCAATGTGTCTAGCCCCAACACCCCTGGACTTCGCGATTTGGCTGACGCACAGCGCATCCTTGAAATCATTGATCCGGTCTTGATCGCGCGTGACTCTGTCACCAATCGAAAAGGCCAACGTTTGCCTGTGTTCGTGAAACTCGCGCCAGACTTTTCCGATGACGATCTTCAGCAAGTCCTTAACGCGTTGGCTCAGACCGCCATTGATGCAGTCATTTTGACCAATACCACCTTGACCCGGGACGGATTGACCGACGTCAACCAAGGTGAGGCAGGCGGCTTATCCGGCGCACCCCTGACGGAGCGTTCGTTTCATTGTCTGACCTTGGCGCTCGATGCGCTAAGGAATCAGATTCCGGTGATCTCGGTCGGTGGCATCATGTCCCCTGAGGAGTGTCAGCGACGGCTTCAAGCAGGCGCTGCTCTTGTGCAGATTTATACCGGGTTAATTTATGCAGGCCCTGGGCTGATCAGCGGGGCCATAGATGCCACGCGCTGAATGGGCGAGGCGGCAAAGTCGCACCCCTTGTGAGGGTGCGACGAACGGCTGCCTTATGAGGCAATCCGCGGGTCACAATGAATACCTGAGACGCCGGTTAGGCCGTCCCAAGATGCTTTTCGTCCGTCACGCCAACCCGATAACCATGCGGTACGGCCTGGGCCTGACAGGGCTGGACACCGTTCTTTGGAACGCCCGTCCACGCCAGCGGAAAACCCCCGATTGTAAAACCGGTCTTCCAAATTACGCTTCATTGATTTCATGCGTTGTGACCTCCTTGGCGTCGGCGTCAAACCGACCCCTCGTCCTTGGCTTTCACCAGT
>CAJXXD010000274.1 GCA_913062835.1 uncultured Gammaproteobacteria bacterium | reverse complement strand
GTCAAGCGTGCCCCCTTAGTGCCCACAGGGTCTTTGACCACCTGGACTAAAATAGACTGGCCTTCAGTCACCAAGCGACTGATCGAATATTCCTTCCCGGGATCGTCGTGTGGCAAATCTTTGGCATGAAGAAATGCGCTGCGATCCAAGCCAATGTCTACAAAGCAGGCTTGCATGCCTGGAAGCACGCGGATGACTTGCCCTAGATAAACATTGCCCACCAAGCCACGATGAGTCGCGCGTTCAATGACGACTTCTTGCACCATCCCCTGTTCGACCACAGCAACGCGGGTCTCTAAGGGGGTGAAATTCAGAAGAATCTCATGTCGCATCGGTCAATAATGCCTCCAACTCGACCAAGGGCAGCCCCACCACATTGGTGTATGACCCCTTGATATGCGCCACAAAGCGGGCTGCACGCCCCTGGATGCCGTAACCGCCTGCTTTGTCGCTCGGCTCACCCGACGCCCAGTAATCGGCTTGCTCTTCAGCCGTGATCGCTCGAAGCGTCACGTCAGTGCACACCACCGCCTGCTTGATTACACCGGCAGATAGGACACACACCCCAGTATAGACCTGATGGGTCCGACCCGAGAGGCGACTCATCATGAATTGGAAATCCGACCAATCGATCGGCTTATTGAGAATCAATCCATCGACTGCGACGGCGGTGTCGGCGGCAATCACTGTCTCGTCAAAATCCACTTGCTTAGCGACCGTCTCCGCCTTGGTTTTTGCCAGGCGCTCGACAAAGACATCCGGCCGCTCTCCGGATAACACAGACTCATCGATATCCGCGGGCATCACCACAAATTCGTCTTGAATCAGAGACAATAATTCCTTTCGACGTGGGGACTGGCTTGCAAGAATCATGCGCCCCCCAACTCGGGGTCACCGGCCCAACGCGCTATGGATTCATAGACTGCTCGCAAGATCGGCCATGCCAGCGCAGTGGTGACCGTTTGAATACTCATCCAAGCCAAGGACGGATCTTGGCCAGTTAAAGTACGCCCCCAATAGCCAATCGCCATCACGACGGACAGAACCAAAAAAATGACCACGGACTGACGGACTACATTCACTTGACGCACTTTGGGGCCCAATAACGTCAACACGTAGGCGAGCACCGCAAAGAGCAACGCGTGAAGGCCAAGGGCATTGCCGTAGGCGACATCGATTGGCAATGACGACAGAATAAGTGCCACCATCGATAACCGATGGTTACGCATCAAGGCCCACCAAACGACAAACAGCAAAGCCCAATTGGGCACAGCAAATGCCCATTCAGCAGGCAATGGAGTCGTAATCAGAATTAGTGTGGCCAAATACGTCAGCACAAAAATCATGGGCGACGCTCCGACACATCCACCATGAGCAAAGACAGCCGACTCAGCGGGGCAGTGGGCTCCGCCACCACTTGCACAAATGGCTGGCCGGGTGAGCGAAGCACCTCAATCACTCGAGCGACCGGAATACCCGCTTGGAACCGTCCGCCCAACCCTGAGGTTTCGATCAGATCGCCAATCTGCAAATCGATGGTATCGGGCAGGTTTCGCATCTCAAGACGATCCATGCGACCCGTACCTACCGCAATCGCTCGATCACGAGTGCGGGTGACCTGAACCGGCAACTGATGTGTGGAATCTGTCATCAACAATACATCCGCCCCGTGCGGATAGACCGTGATGACCTGACCCACCAAACCATCCGCAGACAACACCGGCTGCGTCGGACGCACGCCCGCCAACTGACCACGATTGATGGTAATCCGATGCACAAAGGGGTCGTTTGACATGCGCTGGATTTGCGCCTGAAGCAGTTGTTCATTGCCCCGCTCTCGCACGCTTAAAAGCCGCCGTAATTCAGCGTTCTCCGCGCGCAAGGTTTGGAGCTTCAACTGTTCCGTCTTCAAGCGATCGTTTTCTAAAGCGAGCGTTTGCAACCGATCAAGCAGTGCATTTTTTGATTGGAACCAGCCAATGACGCCTCGGACAACCTCGCTAGGGGCGCGAGCC
>CAJXXD010000273.1 GCA_913062835.1 uncultured Gammaproteobacteria bacterium | reverse complement strand
ACACGGCGGGGCAGTGCCCCGCCGCAGGCAGATTAGCCTTCGTTCCGATTGACGTTGGCCAGAGCGACCGCCGCCATGTTGTATATGCCACGCGGTGAGTTAGACGCGGTTGTGACATGGGCTTCTTTGGCCAAGCCGAGAAGCAATGGGCCGACTGTGACGCCACCGCCCAACATCTTCAGCAGATTGCGTGCGATGTTGGCGGAGTCGAGGTTCGGACAAACCAACAAGTTGGCCGATCCGGTCAGATGGGTTTCAGGTAACAAATCCATCCGCACCTTTTCATCGAGGGCTGCATCTGCATGCATTTCGCCATCGGCTTCGATGTCGGGATAACGTTCCATAAACATGGCCGTCGCCGCACGTACTTTCTTCGCACTGGCGGTGTTGGCAGAACCGAAGTTTGAGTGCGACAGGAAGGCCGCCTTCGGCACAATGCCGAATCGACGGATTTCATCAGCGGCTAATTTGGCCAGCTCACACAACTGCTCAGAGGTCGGATCTGCATTGACGTGTGTATCGGTCAAGAACAACGTGCCTTGCGGCAGGATCAACACAGTCAGCGCACCCACCACCGGAGACTTGTCCTTACGACCCAAAATCTCGTCGGTGAGTTGTAGGTGTTTGCTGTAGGTGCCGAAGGTGCCGCACAGCATGGCATCGGCATCGCCGCGCTTTAATAACATCGAGGCGACCACCGTGGTGTTGGCACGCACCCGGGTTTGGGCCGCTTTCGGGGTCATCCCGCGACGTGCCATCAGCTGATGATATTCCTCACCGATTTGGTTCATGACTGAATCGTCGAGGTTGTCGACAATATCGAAATCGATGCCGGGTCGAATGGACAGACTCATCGATTGAATCTTTTCTTCAATCACATGAGGACGACCCACCAAGGTGACATCAGCGAGCCCTTCAGACACGATCAGCTGGCACGCTTGCAGCATTTTACCGCCTTCGCCTTCAGCCAACACCAAACGGCGCTTATTACTGCGGGCCGCTTCAAACATCGGCTTCATCAACATGCCAGAGCGGAAGACAAATCGGCTCAAATCTTCACGGTAGGCCTCAAGATCCTCAATCGGACGGAGCGCCACGCCGGATTCTTGTGCTGCTTTGGCTACCAACGGTGGGATTTCCATGATCAATCGGGGATCAAAAGGCTTTGGAATCAAATATTCCTCGCCAAAAGTCAGTTGTTCACCTTGGTAGGTTGAAATCACCTCATCCGATGGAGGGGAATGCACCATAGACGCAATGGCCTCGGCGCAGGCTGCTTTCATTTCCTCGTTAATGACCGTGGCGCCGCAATCGAGCGCGCCGCGGAACAAGAATGGGAAGCACAGCACGTTGTTGACCTGGTTCGGGTAGTCCGAACGCCCCGTTGCAATCAAAGCATCCGGACGAACTTCTTTGACCAACTCGGGCATGATTTCAGGGGTCGGATTGGCCAGGGCAAAGATCACCGGCCGATCCGCCATCGTTTTGACTGCCTCTTGAGTTAAAACGCCCGGTGCTGACAGACCGAGAAAGGCATCTGCGCCGACCAAGGCCTCGTTCATCGTGCGAAGATCGGTTTCTTTGGCGTACTGCGCTTTGTATTTGTCCATGGGCTCTGGACGGTCGGGACGCAACACCCCGTGTTGGTCACAAACCGTGATGTTTTCATGCTTCACACCCAAGGTTTTCAGCATGTTCAAGCAGGCAAGTGCGGCTGCTCCGGCGCCCGAGCAGACGAGCTTAACGTCAGCGAGATCCTTGCCGATCAAACGCATGGCGTTCAGTATCCCCGCACCGACGACGATGGCGGTCCCGTGCTGGTCGTCATGGAAGACCGGAATGTTCATCTTCTCACGCAACCGCGATTCGATTTCAAAGCACTCCGGCGCTTTGATGTCCTCTAAGTTGATGCCACCAAATGAGGGTTCCAGCGCGCTGACCACATCGCAGAACCGGTCCACGTCTGTGGTGTCCACTTCGATGTCGATCGAGTTGATGTTGGCAAACTTTTTAAACAAGACGGCCTTGCCTTCCATGACCGGC
>CAJXXD010000272.1 GCA_913062835.1 uncultured Gammaproteobacteria bacterium | reverse complement strand
AAACTCCTGTAGCAGCTGTACGCCGGGCACCTCTATACCCGCTTCCTTGTATTCAGAGCGGTAAGTAAGCGTCATCGATGGATCGAGGCCGACCAATGGCACGCCGAGCGCATCGACTTGGGCCAATCGACGGGCATTCTTTTCACCTAAGCGTTTAAACCAACCTAAAAACCCATGCACATGTAAAGGCTTTCCATTTGCCGAAAAGGGCATCAAAGAGGGCTCGAATCCGAGCCTCTCCAATACTTTGAAAACGTCAATCAACAATGCCGTCTCAAAATAACTGGTAAACGCGTCCTGAACGACCACCACCTGTTTCTTGAAACGCGCGGGATCGGATGTTTTCAGTGAAGCCAAGTTGTCCAACCGAGCGACTTTAAACCCGGCTTCAGCCACCGCGCGATGCGGATCGACACCGGAAAGTTCCGGTGAATCTACCAAACCCAAGGCCCGGAACGTCCGCTGGCCTATACGGGAGCTAATCACGCCGTTATACAGCTTGGGCACCTGAGCCGCGATCGGCAGCACATATTCCAAGGTTCCTACGATCCAGTCTTTCATGGGCCGCGCGTAGCGCGTGTAGTAAGCACTGAGAAACTGACTCCGAAACGTGGGCACACTCACTTTAATCGGACATTGGCCAGTACAGGACTTGCAGGCCAAACAGCCGGACATAGCCTCAAAGACTTCGTGATTGAAGTCATATTCCTGTGACCCGGCACGCGCACTTCGCCAAATTTTCGCAGGGTAGCTAAGCCATTCCTTCATCGGGTGCACTGATGGGATTTCATTCACTCCCTGTTCAGAGAGCCGCGTGACCCACTCACGCATCAAACCAGCGCGGCCCTTCGGTGTGTGTCGCCGGTCCCTTGTGGCCTTCCAGCTAGGACACATCCGATCGTCTGGGTCGTAGTTGTGGCATGCCCCGTTACCGTTGCAAATCAATGCCGTGGAGGCGGATTGAGCAAGCTCAGGGGTAATCACGCGATCTCGGGCGCCCCGAGTCGGCACCTCATCAATTTTTAACAGAGGGGTATCGGGCGTGGGGCCCGCGATCTTACCTGGGTTGAGTCGATTTTCTGGATCAAAGAGCGATTTCACCTGACAGATCACGGGGTACAAATCACCGAAGAAAATCGGCGCATATTCAGAACGAACGCCTTTGCCGTGCTCACCCCACAGTAGACCGTGATATTTGTGAGTTAAGCTCACCACCTCATCGGTAATCTTGCGAATCATTGCCATTGATTCGGGCGTTTTCAAATCCAGCGCTGGGCGAACGTGCAACACGCCCGCATCGACATGGCCAAACATCCCGTACTCAAGGTCATGGGCATCGAGTAGGGCACGGAACTCACCAATGAAAGGCGCTAAGTTCTCCGGTGGCACACAGGTATCTTCGACAAACGCCACGGGCTTCTTTGCACTTTGCACCCCGCCTAGAAGGCCCACCGCACGCTTGCGCATGGCCCAAATTTGATTCACTTGAGCCCGGCCCCGCGCCACCGTATGTGCGAACGAACGACCGCCTGCTTGCGCGACGCCGTCGAGATATCGACTGAAACGATCCACCTTGTCCGCCAGTGCAGCCGCATCAAAATCGGTGAATTCCACCAGATTGATGCCTTGTAAGGTCTTTTCACCGCTCGGGAAGTACTCCGCCACGCTATCCCAAACAAAATCCCGCATCGCCAAATTCAGTACTTTTGAATCCACGGTTTCGATCGAAGTCGCACCATGGGTCATCAGTTCTTGGGCATCCAATAGCGCATCCATAAAGGAGTCGTACTGAACCGCCACAAGGCTGACCTCAGTCGGAAGGGGCTCCAGATTGATTTTTGCTTCGGTCACAAAGCCCAAGGTCCCCTCGGAACCACATAACACAGCATTGAGATCAATATGGGACGCATCTCGCCGAACGTGCTGTAAGTCATAGCCCGTTAAGCAGCGATTCAGCTTGGGGAAACCCGCCTCAATGGCTTCAACATGGGTGTCATGCAGACGACGGAGTTCACATCCGATGCGATATTCCGGAGACGATGGG
>CAJXXD010000271.1 GCA_913062835.1 uncultured Gammaproteobacteria bacterium | reverse complement strand
ATCTCGACCCAGTGCTTTGGGCGAACGCAGCCGCGCTGTGCTTTATTGCACCCTTTATTCTGTTTGCCTCCCCTGCAGCCCGTTTGGCCCGAACCCAACCGGCCAAACACTGGCTCGTACAACTCAAAACCTTTGAAATCGTCCTCGCACTCAGCGCACTCGGCGCGCTGTGGGTGCAATCCGCGCCTTGGTTGTTGGCAACGGTGGCCGGGTTTGGGGTGCAGTCGGCCTTTATTGGACCACTGAAGTATGCATTGATCCCTCGGGTATCTACCCCTCACACTCTGCTTCGCAATAATGCTTGGATGGAAGCCGGCACTTTTGTCGCGATTTTAATGGGCACTCTGCTTGGGGCCGACTGGGTACTCGCTCATCCCGGCGCGCTGATGACACTCAGTATCGCGCTCGCCGGCTTCGGCCTATTGGCACTCCAAGTTTTGCCCGATTGGCCCGCTCAATCGAGCGCTCATACCCCTGGGTTTCGTACTTTGATCACCCAGGTGGCTCAAATTCCCCATCAGCGATCGGTCATCTGGTGTTTGAGCGGGTTTTGGGCGGTAGGCTCGGTCTGGCTGACCCATCTTCCTTGGTTGGCAACCGATCACTGGGGGTTAGGCACTCAAGCAGTCAGCTGGCTCTTGGCATTATTTGTTGTCGGTGTGGCCCTCGGTGCCTTGGTCGGGGCGTTTTCGGGCGAGCTAGATATCGTGCATCGAGTGCTACTTGGCGCGCTCGTGCTGCTTGCCGGGAGCTTGTGGGTTTGGTCGAGCACGGGCTCTATGGGCCCGGTCGGCTTGGTGCTGGCCGCGGCCGGTGGTGGCTATTTAGCCCTTCCGCTATATACCGCCTTACAACAAAACGCGGACGCCGTGTCCGACTGCATCGCCGTCAACAATATCGCAAACGCAGCTCTCATTGTGAGTGCAGCCCTCGCCTCCATGGTCGCAGTCAGCGGTCTAGGCTGGTCCGTGCCCCTGTGGCTCCTCATCCTGGCCACCACGCAATTGCTCGTCTGCCTCTATCATCGCGGCAATTTGCGCCTCGACTAGGGCCTCCGCCGGCGGTGGCATCTGCAGATAAAATCCTTGCGACTCAATAGAGTCCAATACCTCACGCGCGTCGGCTCGAGCCAGCGTGCGCGCTTCAGTCAGTGGAATCACCATCACCGATGCCAAGACACCGAATCGCTTCAACAAATCCTCGGGAACCCGCTCTACGCCCTCTTTTTGATCCACGTAGAGATACATTTCTTCGGTCACAGACCCCTTAAAGACTTCCACCAATCGCACGTTTAAAACACTCCTTCCAAAACATCGGCCCGCCACCCGGTCGGTCGCCACTGCCGGCCATCAATGGCCGCCACCAATTGCCGTTTTTTCACCAACATTTCAGGTGCCATGCCGAGCCGGCTGGCAACTGCCTCACAGGCAGCCTGCAATTCACGAAGCTGGTCCTTTTGCCGTTTTGATAAAGGCGGCGGAGGTGGATCCATAGGACCCGCCTCGACCGCTTCCTCTAATAGGGCGTTCAGGGCATGACCAAATCGGTCGGCCTGTTTATCGGTCAATCCATGCTGGCTGACCAACTGATGATGACGCAAAGCAGGCCCTGAGGCGGCCAGAGAAAAGACCGACTGATCGCTTAAAATATGTTTTCTCGGACGGTCGAGCGTACGCGCTTTTTCTTCTCGCCACTGCACCAAGTGCACCAAGCGACTCATACCCTCTCCGGACAGACGCCAGGCATTACCGAACTTATGCACTTGCGTTTCAATATCACCGTCCACCATGACCCGACGGTTTTTATCCAAAATCGTCGCCATCTCTTCCTCCATCCAGGACAGACGGCCCAATGACGCCAACTGGGCATGTAACGCATCGTACAAAGGCCGTAACACCAGCACATCCTGACGCGCATAGTCGCATTGACTCACACTCAATGGCCGAACCGTCCAATCCGATCGAGTCTCTTCTTTGCTTAACACTTCACCGGTGATCTGCTCAACCAAGGCCGACAAACTTAAAGACAATTGGGGTGCCATCAGTGCATGAGCCACCTGGGTATCGAAGACTGGCCCAGGAAGCGCACCTGTGAGGCTAAACAGGACTTCGTAGTCTTCTTGGGCGG
>CAJXXD010000270.1 GCA_913062835.1 uncultured Gammaproteobacteria bacterium | reverse complement strand
CGCCGGAAGCGTTGGGTGTGTCGGTGGGTGACCAACTGATCGCTCAGGGTGCTCGAGAACTGCTGGCTGCTGCCGGACTATGACGCCAAGGCCTCGCCTGTGTTTGAACCGGTTGCCTTCGGCACTGCCCAGCGCCGTAGAGGCATTTAATGCCCAAGGATTTGAAACGATTCCCATGTCTTTTGTGGCGGTGGAAGCCCTACCGGTCGACTTGGATCCGGGCATTGTCGAGTTGGATCGATACGATGCTGTCGTGCTGACCTCCCCGGAGGCAGCCCATCGATTTGTGGCGGCAGTTGAGCGTCGCTGGCCGCAGTGGCCCCTTGGCCTGACGCTTTGGTGTGTGGGTGAGGCCACAGCAGCCCAAGTACCTCCAGAGGCACCGCCGGTGCGGGTGGCGGGTACGCCCGGATCGGCTTCCCTCATGGCGCAGATGGCAGCGGATGGCACCTTTCATCGGTGTTTGGTGGCGACAGGGGCGGGCTCGGGACGTCAATTTGAAGCGCTGACTAATACGGTCGGTTGCGCTTTGGATTTCTTGGATTTGTATCGCATGGTGCCCAAGCCACCGGAATTATCAGACGCCGCCGTGACGGCCCCCTATTGGGTCCACGGTTCTGCCCATTTGCTCGAGGTGGCGCAAAAGTGGGCTCTGGCGCATGCACCCTGGTGGAGTCAAAGAGTGCATTTCGTGACAAGCGACCGTGCTGAGATGCTTCTTCCGCCCGGAAGTCGTTATTATCGTATTCTGACGCCTGCACCGGACGCTGTGCAAAATGCGTTGCGAGGAGAGCCCTGTGTCAAAGACGAAGCCTGAACCATCCGCCGCCGAAGATGCGGTTGAATCAGTGACGGTCGAGACCCCTGAGCCTGTCGATGAGGTACTCGAAGAGGCGATCGTCGAAGAGGCCTCAGCGCGTGTGCAATGGTTTACCCTGACGCTTTTTCTGATCGTAGTCGGCGGGATTGGCGGCCTAGGCTGGTTGGGCTGGCAAGAGTTGAGTGTGGTTCGATCGGATCAAGCGGCCCTGGCAGCGCGATTGGCACAAACCGAGCAAGCGCTGCAAAACCAAACGGTTACGGCCAGTGATCTGCGTGCTTTGCAATCTGAAGTGGCCCGATTGACCTCTGAATTATCGGCTGCGCGGTCTGATACCCGACAGGTCATTGAGCGGATGGAGTCGTTGGCGGATCAGCGCGCTAGAGCCACCGCGGATACCCGGTCTGAGTCCTTGTTAGCTGAGGCGGAATACTTATTAAAATTAGCCGACCAGCGGCTTTTGGTTGAGCGGAATCCCGATGTGGCTCGACCTTTAATGCAGTCCGCACAAGCGGTACTGGGAGAAGTCGAAGACAATCGATTGTTGCCTGTTCGCGAAAAATTGGCCACCGATCTGCAAGCGTTGGCCAGTGTTGAAACCGTCGATGTCATGGGCATGCAGGCTGAAATTTTGGCGCTCGACAGCCTGTTAGATCGGTTGCAGCTACCTACCCGGCGACTGGTTGACGCTCCGGTGATTGGGGCGGATCGCAATGAGCCGGTAGGTAGTTGGCTTGGGCCTCTGGCTGATTTCATCCGTATTCGTGAGGTCGAGGCGCCTATTGCGCCCTTGGTCAATGCCGCCGATGCCGGTCGTGCCCGTGAGATATTGCGACTTAATTTAGAGCAGATAAAGCTTGCGTTGCTTCGAGAAGATCAAGCCTTATTCGACTCAGCGGTCGCATCGGCCGTACGGCTAACGCGTCATTATTTTAATACAGTCGAGGGGCCAGGCCTCGGCGTCTTACAAACCCTTGAAGGCCTCGCAGGGCAATCGATCATGCGTTCATTACCGGACGCATCCTCCGGGCTTCGGGCATTGAAACAGTTCAGACAGATGCGAATGACCGACGCGAGCGGGCCCTCGGAGCAGACACCATGAGCCGTTGGATCCGGCTTCTGGTCGCCTTGGTTATTTTGGGCGGCTTATTGGCGGCGGGTCTGGCACTCGGCGAGCGCATTCAGACAGATCCCGGGTATGTGTTGCTTGCCTATGGTGGGCTCACGGTGGAGATGTCTTTGTGGACCGGCTTAGCGGTTTTGGTGGTGGTGATTATCACCACCTGGATCGTGCTCGGACTCGGCGGATGGGTGGGTCAAATTCCTT
>CAJXXD010000269.1 GCA_913062835.1 uncultured Gammaproteobacteria bacterium | reverse complement strand
TGGCTGATGCCGTCACCGCGTGAGCGACGGGAAGCGCAAGCTCGCCAAGAAGCGATGCGTCTTGGGCTGAAAGTTCGGATGTTGTCTTTAGATGCTTGGGCTAAAGAACGGATGCCGATGACGCAGTTGGCCCAGTATGCACGATACACAGATATGGGGCTTCCACCCTTTACACTGTGGCGGGTGGCTGATCGCGACATGCCGTGGACTGCGCCACCGGGAAACGAGGGTTGGCGTCTGTTTGACAAAGGATTGAGTGAGTTGTTGACAGACTTGCCTGAGCAGATTGTTGCAGTGGGGGCAGACTCTGGGCGTGTTTGGATGGGTTTTGATGACGGAGCCGTCGATGCGCCCTCACTGGAGGTGGTCTCGGAGCAGCTTCAGGCCGTGCAACGGTGGTTGGCGCGATACCAACCCGTCAAAGCGACTCGCTGAAACGATGCACTATATAGAAGGGGCTTGCATCGGAGGGGTATTTGCTCTTTCAATGCGGGCCGTATGAAGCGTTTAAGAATGAAACACAATCAACCACAGAGGCGACATGGGTAAATCATTGGTCATAGTTGAATCGCCGGCCAAGGCGAAGACCATCAACAAATACTTGGGCTCCAACTTCGTTGTGAAGTCCAGTGTCGGACACATTCGTGATTTGCCGACGTCTGGGTCGGGTACCCAAGAAAAGGCCCCCAAAGACCCGAGCCTGTCTGCGGAAGAAAAGAGTCGCAGACAACTGGTGCGGAGAATGGGTATCGATCCAGAGCATGGTTGGTCTGCCCGGTATGAAATTCTGCCCGGTAAAGAAAAAGTCGTGGCTGAACTGAAGAAACTGGCCTCGACGGCTGACACCATTTATCTCGCGACCGATTTGGACCGTGAGGGAGAGGCGATTGCCTGGCATCTGCAGCAAACGATCGGAGGTGCTCCCGAAAAATACCGTCGCGTAACCTTTTCAGAGATTACCAAGCCAGCCATTGAGGCTGCCTTCGCCAAACCGCAAACGGTCAACGAAGATCGGGTCAATGCACAGCAAGCGCGTCGATTCTTGGATCGGGTGGTGGGGTATATGGTCTCACCGTTGCTGTGGGCCAAAATCGCCCGAGGGCTGTCTGCCGGTCGTGTGCAATCGGTCGCCGTTCGCTTGGTGGTGGAACGTGAGCGTGCCATTCGGGCCTTTGTGCCAGAGGAATATTGGGAAATTTTTGCCGACCTGAGCCATGCCAAAGGCGATGCCCGGTTCCAGGTCGTCGAGTATCAGGGTAAAGCCTTTAAGCCGACCAACGGTGAAGCCGCTCATGGGGCTGTTGAGGCGCTGACATCGGGTCGGTTCGTGGTGGCTGAGCGTGAGAGCAAACCAGGGAAAACACGCCCTCCGGCGCCCTTTATCACCTCGACGCTGCAGCAGGCGGCCAGCCAGCGACTTGGGTTTGGCGTGAAGAAAACCATGATGCTTGCGCAACGCCTGTATGAGGCCGGCTTGATTACTTACATGCGAACGGACTCGACCTTTATTTCGGGCCAGGCCATTGCCGCCGCCCGCGAGCTCATTGCGGGTGAATACGATGCGAGGTATTTGCCGGATTCACCAAATTTCTATGCTTCGAAAGACAACGCACAGGAGGCGCACGAGGCGATCCGGCCTTCGGATATATCCAAGCGGGGTGCTGAGCTCGCCGGAGTGGAGCGCGATGCACAACGTCTTTATGAGATGATTTGGCGCCAGTTCCTCGCCTGTCAGATGACCCCTGCCGAATATTTGACCACCACCGTGAAAGTGGAGGCGGCCGGCTACGGTCTGCGTGCCCGCGGTAAGGTGACGACCTTCCCAGGATATCAAGCGCTGCTACCTGCCGGTGGCAAGGGCGATGATGGCGCTGAACTTCCTGATGTGTCGGTGGGCGATGAGTTCCGTTTGACGGCTATGGACCCGCAGCAAAAATTCACCTCGCCACCGGCTCGTTACAACGAAGCGTCGTTGGTCCGTGAGCTTGAAAAACAAGGCATTGGGCGGCCGTCTACCTACGCCGCTATTATTTCCACGATTCAAGAGCGTGGCTACGTGGAAATGGAAGGCCGTCGCTTGTTTGCGACCAAGATGGGCGAGATTGTCACCGATCGACTGACCGAGAATTTTAGCGATCTATTCAGCTATG
>CAJXXD010000268.1 GCA_913062835.1 uncultured Gammaproteobacteria bacterium | reverse complement strand
GTTAAGACGGTCGCATGATCAGACAAGGGCGGCGTGTGTGAAGCCGATGACGGACCAAATAAAGCGACCACCGGTCGACCGGTGGCCGCCGCCACATGCATCAGTCCCGAATCATTTGAGACACAGACTGTAGAGCAAGCCAACAGGTCAACGGCGTCCGTCAGCGCAGTCTGGCCCGCTAAATTTACCCAACTTCCCCCCTCGCCATTCGATTGCTGATTCACAATCCAATCGCAGGCCGCGCGGTCCTTGTCAGAGCCGAGTAATATGACCTGCCAACCGGCTTCAACGAGCTTGGCACCCAAGGCGGCAAATTGCGCCAAAGGCCATTGCTTGGCGGGGCCGAATTCAGCCCCTGGACAAAGGGCGACCAACCGAGAAGCGTCGAGCTGGAAGCGTGAAATCAGCATCTGCTGATTAGACAGGTCTACCTCAAGGACCGGGTTCGGTCGGGGTGAAGGCAGTTGATCGGCGCAGGTTATTGAACGATCGAAGCCTAGTACCCGATATCGATCGACCATCATTGGAAACTGCTCGGTCTGTAACGCACGCAGGTCGGTTAACAACCCATATCTGTGCTCTCCGCGCCAACCCACGCGTCTGGGCACCCCAGCCATAGCGGGGATCAGTGCGCTTTTTAATGAGTTCGGCAAGACATAGGCGGTGTGATATCCACGGCGAGCCAACCGACGGGCCATCTTCCAGCGACCCGCCAATTCCAATCTCCCGCGCGCAAACGGCAAACATTCGGTGTCGCGAATTTCAGGCATGCGTTTGGCAATCGACAAGCTCCAGGCCGGTGCCAGCATATCGATGGGATCATCCGGATCGGCGGCCTTGATCTGAGCGATCAGGCTGTGGGCCATGATCATATCGCCGACCCAGTTTGGGCCGACCACCAAGGTCGGCATGAATTACCCCTTAACCAAGGTCACCCAGTCACTGTGGCGCTCAACACGACCGTGTACGAGATCGAAATAGTCTGATTGCAGACGCTCGGTAATTGGACCGCGCGAGCCCGCTCCAATGGGTCTGGAATCCAGCTCACGAATCGGAGTCACTTCGGCCGCGGTGCCGGTAAAGAAAGCCTCATCGGCGATCAACACCTCATCCCGGGTGATCCGCTTCTCGACCACGTCGATGCCGTGCTCTTTGGCGAGGGTAAAGATCGTCTTACGGGTAATCCCATCCAGACAGCTTGTCAGCTCTGGGGTATAAATCACACCATCACGGACGATGAAAATATTCTCACCAGACCCTTCTGCCACATTCCCTTCAGGGTCGAGCAACAGAGCTTCATCAGCACCGGCCGTAAGCGCTTCTTGAAGCGCCAACATGGAATTCATGTAGTTGCCATTAGCTTTCGCCTTGGTCATGGTGATATTGACGTGATGACGGGTGTAACTCGACGTTCGGACTTTGATACCGCGCTGCATATTCTCTTCGCCCATGTATGAGCCCCACGCCCAGGCGGCTACAATCACGTGTGTCTTCAACGAATCGGCACGAAGACCCATGCCCTCGGATCCATAAAAGCACATCGGACGCAAATAGGCATGATCGAGATTATTTGCAGCAACGGCCGCTTTTTGTGCCTCGTCAATTTCATCGCTTGAGAACGGAATCTCCATACCTAAGATCTTGGCGGAATCAAACAACCGGCGAGTGTGATCTTGGAGTCGAAAAATTGCGGCGCCCTGATCCGTTTGATACGCCCGCACACCCTCAAAACACCCGAGACCGTAGTGCAGAGTGTGGGTCAACACGTGGGTTTGGCATTCACGCCACGGGCGCAGCTCCCCATCAAACCAAATCAATCCATCTCGGTCGGCAAAATTTGGGCGCATCGTCACATCCAATCATTAAGAAACAGTCATCCACTGCGCCCAAAGCCTGGTGACCTCTGCTCGCTCATCACTGACCAAAGCATCGTCGATGCGACCGGGACGGCCTGCAAGGATGGCTTCATGATTCAGCGCACGGTAGCGAACATAGGCTGCTTTAAGCGCCTCCGCCTCGTTTACAGCGATACATCCGGCGTCGGCCAAGCCGTCGAGCTGTCGAACATTATCGGTATAGTGCGCAAGCTCAGGATGCATCTCTGCAGACGCAAGGATCCGATATTGCACCATAAATTCAATATCGACGATAC
>CAJXXD010000267.1 GCA_913062835.1 uncultured Gammaproteobacteria bacterium | reverse complement strand
AGCCGCAATGGGTGATCAGTGGCAGTGCAGTCGGCTATTACGGACCGCAGGCGACAGGCACCTTATCTGAAGACGCGCCGGCCGGCTGGGATTTTGCCGCGCGGCTGTGCACCGATTGGGAGGCCGCTTCAGAACGCTTAGGCGGTGAACAGACGCTTCGCTATCAACTGCGTATCGGCGTGGTGATGGGCAGGCCTGGCGGGTTTTTAGGTCGCTTAGAGACCCCTTTTAAACTGGGCCTGGGCGGCCCGCTCGGCCACGGTCGACAAATGCTGTCTTGGATCCACCGCGACGATTTAGTGCGCATGATTCGCTGGTGCATGGAATCCAACCCGCCGGCCGGTGCGTACAACGCCGTTGCCCCCAATCCGGTCTCAAACCAGGCATTTACGGAGGCCATGGCGCATGCCGTGCGGCGGCCGGCCTGGTTTCGGGTGCCCGAAGCGCCGATGCGGCTGGTGTTGGGTGAGTTAGCGAGTCTTTTATTTGAGGGTCAAGCGGTGGTGCCAACCCGCGCGCTCGCGGAAGGGTTCGAGTTTAAACACCCAACCCTTCCGGAGGCTCTGGAGGGATTATTCCGCTGACACTCGGGCCAATGCACCCTGAGTCAGAACGCGGACACGCTGGCCTTCTGTGAACTGATCAACCGAGTCCACTTCCTGCACAATCGACAGGGTGCGGCCGGAATCCATTTCGATGGTCAGCTCAAGCCCTTGGGCGCGTGTGGCCTTCTCTTCGATCTGCTGACCCAGAATGGCGCCACCTACGGCACCCAGTACGGTGAAGATTTGTTGGCCTTTGCCATCGCCCAAAGATGAGCCGGCCACGCCGCCGATGATGGCACCCGGTAATTGGCCTGCGCCTGAGCGATTGCCTTCGATGACGACCGGTTGTGTACCGATCACGGTGCCGAAGGCTACTTCTTGGACTTGGCGGGCCTCAGCGCGCGAATAGGTGCTGCCTTGAAGACCCGAGACACAGCCGGTGAGTGCGACACTCAACAGACATAGGCCGAGAATACTTGTGGGGGATGACTTCATTTTCTGACTCCTCTGTCACATAGTGTCATGGAATTGAGATCAAACCGTGACACTCTGCCATTGTAAACCTGTTGTTAGACCAGTCTTGAGGCCAATGATTCCATGAGCACCAAAACCTTTGTTTTAGACACCAATGTGCTGCTGCACGATCCCATGAGTGTATTCAATTTTCATGAACATGCCGTGGTGATTCCAATGACTGTGTTGGAAGAGTTGGATGACATCAAAGATCGGAAAAAGAACGTGGCGGCGGAAGCCCGAACGGCGATCCGTAAAATTGACGAGGTGTTGGGTCATGCCACCCCCGAAGCCATCGCCGCCGGTGTTGAAATCCCTGTGGCGCTCAAAGGCGATGCCGGTTCCCAGTTGGGCACTTTGGCCATCCATCGCTCACCTTTGTCGGATGCTTCAGAAGGGCGCTTAGACGACATCGAGTCCAACGACAACCGAATCATCAATTGTGCCCTGGAAATCCAACGGCAATTGGGCTCTGAGCATCACGTGATTCTGGTCACCAAAGACATCAACATGCGTCTTAAAGCCCTAGGCGCAGGCTTGGCCCGGGTCGAAGACTACCGTCGCGATCAGTTGGTCAGTGACGTCGAGCTCCTGCCCTCGGGACACTTAGAGCTTGATCATGAGTTTTGGCGTTTAGTCGATTCCGTGGATACCTGGAACGAGGGCCATCGTACCTATCATCGGGTGCCCCGTTCGATCTTCACGGAAGAGATCTACGTCAATCAGTACGTGATCGACAGCACCGAGGAATTCGCGGCCCGTATCAGTCAAATCGAGGCCGACAGCGTGGTTCTGTTGGACATCGGCCGGGCGCGCTTAGAAGACATGGAGGCTTGGGGTATCCGTCCGTTAAATGTGTATCAGGGCATGGCGATGCACGCCCTGTTGGATACCAGCCTCGATTTGAACCTGTTAATTGGTGCGGCCGGTTCGGGTAAGACCTTGTTGTCCTTGGCTTGCGCACTTGAGTTGGTGGTTGAGCAAAAACGCTTTTCGAAAATTGTGGTGACCCGTTCGACCCCGCCGGTGGCCGAAGACATCGGCTTCCTACCCGGCACGGAAGAAGAAAAAATGATGCCCTGGTTGGCGGCAATCCACGACAATTTGGAAGC
>CAJXXD010000266.1 GCA_913062835.1 uncultured Gammaproteobacteria bacterium | reverse complement strand
GTGGTGTAGATATTCACGACCGCGGGGGCGGCACGTTCGACCGCGTCGGCATAACTCGCGGGCCCTTCGGATGGCAGTTGAGACTAGGGCGGTGCCGACTCGACCACTGTAAACTGGACCCCTTGATTCCGGCCCACGAGGTCGGGAAACTCGCGAATCACCAATAAAGCGATCAGAATGCCGGTGAGGACGGGCCAGAGTATTCGGGTGATCTGCTGTAGCATGCACACTTCCAACGAGGGTTGAGATGATAAGTTTACACACACTGACGCAAACGCTCGACGATTGGATGCGACCCAATGAGTTCAAGGACTATGCGCCTAATGGGTTGCAGGTTGAAGGACGTTCAGAAATTGGGCGTCTCGCGCTGGGTGTCACTGCATCTCTCGATGTCATTGAACAAGCCAAAGCGTGGAATGCCGACGCCTTACTCGTGCATCACGGGTATTTCTGGCGTAATGAACCTGTGACCTTGACTGGGATGAAGGGGCGACGTGTTCGCGAGCTCGTGATGGCGAATATGTCCTTACTGGCTTATCACCTACCGCTTGATTGCCACCTTGAGTTTGGCAATAACGTGACTCTATTACAGACCTTGGGCTTGGACGATCGGCAGCCTGTGCCGAATGAGTCGGGGTTGCTGTGGGAAGCAAAGCTGCCCGAATCGATGTCCTTAGCGGCGCTTGGGCATCGGGTTGAGGCAGCCTTAAATCGACCCCCTCTATTGGTAGAGGCGCCGGAGGGGGCGTCCACATTGCATCGTCTTGTCGTCTGTACCGGGGGTGCCCAAGATTATTTGGCGAAAGCGGCGGCGATCGGTGCCGATGTGTATCTGTCGGGTGAAATTTCAGAGCGCACCACGCATGAGGCACGCGAGCTTGGGGTCCATTATGTGGCAGCGGGCCATCATGCGACTGAGCGCTATGGCGTTCAAGCCTTGGGTCGAAAAGTGGCTGACTTTTTAGGGGTGGAGGTCGCCTTTTTTGACGACCACAACCCGGCTTGATGCTATGAGTTCAACTGGCCTCGAGTCTCGGCGTAATCTCGAGGGGGTTCGGCCGCAAGCACTTCCACGGGTTCTGGATCCGTTTCTTTGGTGAGTGATACGGGCTCTCCGCGCAGTTGCCCAGCCAGTGCGACCTGGCGTTTCGCGAGTGTTTCCAATGCGTCTGTGGTATCAGCCAAATGAGTTTGAATGTCTTCCATGAGTGCCTGTTGTTGCGCCTCATAGAGCGTTTTTTCGCGTTCAAAGTCCGGTGACACCGTGGTGAGAGTTTTGGGTTTACGCAAGGTCCAGCCGGCCACTGCGCCCAATACAAAAGCCAATGCGGCTACGCCAAGGGTCAATTCATTCACTGCATGCGCTTCCTTGTGGTTTCCAACTAGTGTACGAACTTTGCGTCGAACGCGCGAGCCGTTAGACTTCCCGCTTTGCCGGAACCGTTATGACGCAACCTTCTCTGACGCTAATCCAAGGGCCTGCTGGTCTCATTGAGACGGCCTGTCTGCTCTGCTCGTTCGATGCACCGATGCCGGCACGTGCCCTGTTGATTCAGCATCCACACCCCCTGCATGGCGGGAGCATGGGCAATAAAGTAGTGACCACTCTGGCCCGTGCAGCTCGTGATCTGGGCTTGGCGACTGTGGCCTTCAATTACCGCGGCGTGGGTCAAAGCGAAGGTGCATGGGACGGCGGTCATGGCGAAGTGTTAGACGCTTTGGCGGTGGCCAGTCAGATGGCTGCACTTGGGGTCCGTCAATTTTGTTTGGCGGGATTTTCGTTCGGGGCATCCAAATCTGCGGAACTTGTGCCCTTGCTTCGAGAGGCTCATCCGGAGACTGAGGTGATTGATTTGGTTCAGGTGGCGCCTGCCGTTGAAAACTTTCCAATCCAATCTGGGTGGGTCGCTAATCTAGCACCCTGGGTTATTTTTAATGAGGATGACGAGGTGGTCAGTGCAGAGGCAATGCACCAGTACGTTAACGCGCTCGGCGTGGACCCCGTGCTGTCCGATACTGGCGGACATTTCTTCCACGGACAGCTGACGCGATTAAAGTCTGCGGTGACGGCTCACTGGCAAATGGCGGGCGTGGCATGACGCAGTCTCGAACGGCATTGCATGTCTACGACGGGCTTGTGCAGATCGGCGAAAACAGTGCGGATAAAAACA
>CAJXXD010000265.1 GCA_913062835.1 uncultured Gammaproteobacteria bacterium | reverse complement strand
AAAACCAATAGCGCAACCGATTTCGATCGGGACGATCACCGATCACCACAACCTGCTCCGCCCCGTACCGATCGGATGCCCGCTCAACCACAGCCGTAAAGCCGCCCCATACCTCGGGCGGCGACAGGGCAAGCGTGTCTTCCAGATCCATTAGGGGTCTTCTGATCGAGAGACCAAAGCGTGCCGCATCGGCCTCAATGGCAGCCATCACCGGGTGCGGCTCTAGGCCGATCATATTCCGTTCAAGGCCTTGCTCTTCGGTTGCCCACAACAAAAACTCAGGCCGTGCCCCCTGCCACAAAGGAATCTCCGACGACGCCAGTCGAGCTCGTAAGGCGTCGGCGTCCAGATTTACAATAAAGAATCCGTCGCTGTACCCATAAGAGCCCACAAGCGACTCGATCCCAGTGAATAAATCGGGGGCCCGCTCAGTCAAAGACTCAGCCGATTCACCAGTCAGCCGCTCTGCAACGCCTTCAGCGACTGAGGTCAGCATCTCATCAAGAACGACAGTCTGCGGGGATTCCACTGGCACACGAATCTCAATGGCGACCACCGGCATCACGGTGCACGCCAATAAAAGAGTCAGCAAATGCTTCAGCATGGAAATCCTCAGTTGAATGACTTCAGTCGCCTGATGATACACTTACCGCTTCAATAACGCAGGAAGCGATTACACCCATGTCAGAACCCCATTCCAACGGTCTTTCTTATCGCGACGCAGGTGTCGATATTGACGCAGGCAACGCCCTCGTTGATCGCATCAAACCGCATGCCAAACGCACTGCGCGGCCGGAATCCCTTGGAGGATTAGGCGGTTTTGGCGCGTTGTTTAAGATTCCAGCTGGCTACAAAAATCCGGTCTTGGTATCAGGCACGGACGGCGTGGGTACAAAACTTAAACTTGCCATCGATTTCAAACGGCACGACGCCATCGGCCAAGACCTGGTGGCCATGTGTGTGAATGATTTGGTAGTGGCGAACGCCGAACCCCTGTTCTTTTTGGATTACTACGCGACCGGACAGCTTGATGTTGACGTGGCTGCCACCGTGGTGGCCTCGATTGCCGATGGCTGCGTGCTGGCCAATTGCGCTCTTGCCGGCGGCGAGACTGCAGAAATGCCAGGCATGTATCAGGCGGGTGATTACGATCTGGCTGGATTCTGCGTGGGTGTTGCCGAAGAAGAGGCGCTGATTGACGGATCCCAGGTCAATGAGGGCGATCTAATCATCGGCCTTCCCTCGTCGGGCCCACACAGCAACGGATACTCGCTAATTCGACGTATTATTGAACACGCCGGAGTCGAACCAGACAGTCATCTTTTACCGAGTGGCGAAAGCCTCCTTGACGCGGCCATGAAACCGACGCGTATTTACGTGAAGTCAGTCCGTGACGCGATGGCAACCGGGGGCGTGACCGGTGCAGTGCACATCACCGGCGGTGGCTTCCAGGAAAATCTACCCCGCTCGTTTGGCGACCAATTGAGCGCGCACATCGACCTCGACAGTTGGCAGCGGCCTGAGATTTTCACCTGGCTGGATCAAGCGGGGGATGTCGGAGCCGATGAAATGCTTCGGACATTTAATTGCGGTATCGGCTTCGTCTTGTTTGTGTCACCCGGACGCGAGGCAGAAGTGATGAGCGCGCTGACCCAAGCCGGAGAAACGCCCGCGATCATTGGTGAGATCCGAATACGAACCGGTGACGCCGTCACCTTCTCAGGGGCGTTTGCCTAATGCGAGTGGTCTGCCTGATTTCAGGCGGCGGCACCAACTTGCAATCGCTCATCGACTGGGAGCGCCAGGGCCTCTTGGGAACTGCGACGCTGGTTGGCGTTGTCTCCAATCAGGCTGATGCCTTCGGACTCATCCGTGCACAAGAATCCAACATCCCAACTCAGGTCCTGTCGCACCGGGACTTTGCAGACCGCGACAGTTTTGACCAAGCGCTCATCGAAACCATTGATCGATTCCAACCGGATTTGGTGGTACTCGCTGGCTTTATGCGGATTCTATCGGCCGGTTTTGTGCGTCACTACCAAGACCGACTCATCAATATCCATCCCTCACTGCTTCCGAGGCATAAAGGGCTGGACACGCATAAGAAGGCACTGGAGGCAGGCGATACCGTGGCCGGTGCGACCGTGCACTGGGTGACGGAGGCACTCGATTCAGGGGCTATCATCC
>CAJXXD010000264.1 GCA_913062835.1 uncultured Gammaproteobacteria bacterium | reverse complement strand
TGCCTCAATCGCTTTCCGATAGCTGGATTCAGCCGATGTAAACCATTTGGTGCTGTCGTAATTCAGGGCCGGTTCTGCAATCACCAAATCCGCATCTTCGGTGGACTGCGACTGGCTTCGCGACAGATCTTTTCGCAAGGCACGGGCGAGATCTCGCGCCTGCACCAGGGCTCCAAACTCCCAATTTGGCATGTTATCGAGCCACACACCCGGTGGTGTGAGATCGTTTGATAAGTAACCTCCGGGTTTATCCAAAAGCGTTTCAGCCACATGAATCAGAGCGCCCACAGTGGCCTGTCCGACCGCGGGAGATCGTTCTGCAGTGAGCGTTTCGCTTAAAATTCGATCCACCGCGGTTTGACCCGGCGGCTGACTCCAGTGGATCCCAATCAACAATGCGCCGACCAGATACAAAGACAGCGCACCCAAGCCCGCAAACACCCAAGTCGATCGACCAGTCCAAGCAAGCCAACGGGTTTTTACAGCGTCCATCATGGGGATCCATTCCATTCATCAAGGTTTTCAGTATGCTAAGCCAATATGACGATCCGAGACATCAAGTGCAACGAAACTACCTGAAAATTTTGACGCTCCCGTTGACACTCCTGAGCACTGCAGTGCTTGGCGCCGGACTGCTCGGCAATTCAGCCCAGACACCGACTGTCTTGCCGGTCGAGAAGGCCATTGTCGTGGCGCGGCCCTCGCATACTGAGATCGCGCTTTCTATGGCCCCTGGCGTGTACTTATACGACGAGCGGACCTGGGTTGAGACTGTAGATGGGACGCGGCTTGAGACCGCACGGCCCGATGGCACCCCCTATGATGATCCGCTGTTTGGTCTGACGCCTATTCATCGCGGCGACATTTTATTAACGCTTTCCAATCCCCCAGAGCGCGTGGTGTTACACTATCAAGGCTGTGCCGACATCGGTTTTTGCTACCCACCCATGCAGACAGAACTGTCATTTTCACGTTAGTTCGCGCAAAATAACCGCAGATTTATAGAATTTAGGGTCAAAAATGACAAAGGTGCTCATTCTTAACGGGCCGAATCTGAACTTACTGGGCCGCCGAGAACCTGACATCTATGGTTCGACCACGCTCGATCAGTTGAACGAGCACCTTGCACAGTCTGCTCCTGAAGCAATGACTCTCGATTTTTTTCAAAGCAATCACGAAGGCGAGATGGTCGAGCGGATTCAATCACTGATGGACCAACCAATCGATGGCATTGTGATGAACCCGGCCGCCTGGACACATACAAGCGTCGCTATTCGAGATGCAATCGCCGCGATCGACACTCCCTTAGTGGAGGTTCACATCTCAAATGTGCATCGTCGCGAACCGTTTCGACATCAATCGTATTTCTCAGACTTGGCCATCGCCGTCATCGCAGGATGCGGACTGAAGGGCTATGAGTTTGCACTCCAAACACTACATCATCATTTGAAGGATCAATAAACGATGGACATCCGTAAGATCAAAAAACTGATCGAGTTGCTTCACGATACCGACGTGGCTGAAATCGAGATTTCAGAAGGCGAAGAAAGTGTTCGCATCACTCGGGGCAGCGGCAGTCAGGTCATGATCCAAACCCCCCAAATGAACGCGCCCATCAGCGCGCCTCAGCCTGCCGCTGCTGCACCTGTCGAACCATCGGCACCGGCTGCAGCAAATACGCCCGCAGGTCACCAAGTCAAATCACCGATGGTCGGCACCTTCTATCGCTCACCGTCACCTGAATCTGCCGCCTTTATCGAAGTGGGCCAAACCGTAAACCAAGGCGACACGCTTTGTATTGTCGAAGCGATGAAAATGATGAATCAAATTGAGGCCGATGCCTCAGGTCAGATCCTCGCAATCTTGGTCGAAGACGGCGATCCGGTTGAGTTTGATCAGCCATTGGTGGTGATCGGGTAAGATCATGTTCAACAAAATCGTTATCGCCAATCGAGGCGAAATCGCGCTTAGAATCCTTCGAGCTTGTCGGCAATTAGGCATTAAGACCGTCGCCGTTCATTCCAGTTGTGACCGGGATTTAAAGCACGTGAAGTTGGCCGACGAATCGGTTTGCATCGGACCCACCCCCTCGCCAAAAAGTTATCTCAATGTGCCTGCGATTATCGCAGCTGCTGAAATTACCGACGCGGAAGCCATTCACCCCGGGTATGGATTTTTAGCGGAGAACGCTGACTTTGCAGAGCGCGTGCAGCAATC
>CAJXXD010000263.1 GCA_913062835.1 uncultured Gammaproteobacteria bacterium | reverse complement strand
GCCGCATCATTTTTGGGGTCCTCAGCAGCTTGCGCACGGAGCTCCCCCAGCTTTGCGAAATCAAAGGTCGACTTCAGATTGGCGACATCACTCATTAGATCACCACCAACTCAGCGCGCAGACTACCCGAGGACTTGAGTGCCTCAAGAATCGCGACTAACGAAGACGGAGTCGCGCCTGTTTGGTTCACTGCGTCAACGATTTCACGTAAGTCAACACCTGGCTGAAACAAAAACATCTTGTTCGCCGGCTCTTCAATGTCGACATCGGCATTTTGGAACTCAACGGTTTCACCGCCCTCGGCAAAGGGATTGGCCTGGCTGACTTCATTGGTCGCAGACACAGTCACGGTGATCGGTCCATGCGTTACAGCGGCAGCCGTCACTCGAACATTTCGGCTAATAACCACGGTTCCGGTGCGACTGTTTACAACCACTTTGGCTGAGGGGTCACCTGGCACTACATCTAAGTTTTCGACCAAAGATAAGAAAGCTACACGCTGGTTGGGATCTGCAGGCGCACGAACAGCCACAGAGACACCATCCAAGGCATTTGCGGTACCGTCACCAAACACTTGATTGATCTTATCCACGATCTCTTTGGCGGTAGTAAAATCCCCCGAATTAACATTTAAGACCACGTGCTCAGACCGATTGAACGGCGAATCAATCATCCGCTCGACGGTCGCGCCATTCGGAATTCGGCCTGCTGTTGGCACGCCAATCGTAATCTCGTCTCCAGCTGCGTTGACTTCAACACCGGTCGCAGTCAGCGCACCCTGGGCAATGGCGTACACCTCGCCGTCGATCCCGCGTAGCCGCGTCATGACAAGGGTCCCACCTCGCAACGATTCTGCTGAACCGATTGTGGAGACATTGATATCGATCGTCTGACCAGGTTTAGCAAAGGGTGGGAGCGTTGCCGTAATCATCACAGCAGCCACGTTGTCTGCGTTGATGTTGTTAGCCTGGACTCCAGCCACATCGAAATCCGAAATAACACCGTCGACATTCACACCAAGGCGTCCGAGAATCGAGCGAAGTGACTGACCTGTGAATGGAACATCACCACCATCCCCGGTGCCGTTCAGACCGACCACCAGGCCATAACCAATTAACTGATTCGACCGCACACCAGCCACAGAGGTTAGATCCTTGATGCGATCTGCTGAGGCAACCGAGGCTGCAAATATCAGTGTGAAAAGCATCCAACGCATCACAGATCCCCTAGAATGGCCAAACGGACAAGAACAAATTCGTACCCCAAGGGGTCCGACTGGCGTTGGCATTTTGCCCCACACCTTTATAAGCGATCTGTGCACCGGCAATTCGTTTGGATTGCACTGTGTTATCCGGTTGGATATCCGAAGGGCGGATGATGCCTTTCACTTGGATTACCTCAGACCCATTTGAGAAATTCACAATTTTCTCGCCCCGGATTAATAAGTTGCCGTTCGGATAAACCTCCACAACCTGAGCTGTCATGGTGCCTGTCAGAGTTGCACTTTGTTCCGCCTCACCAGAACCCGATGAACTCAGCTGAGTCGCAATCGGATTCTCATCATCCGATAACAGCAATCCGCCGGCCCCACCAAAGCGGGCCAATTGCGCTGGAGTTAACACATCCGTGGTTGTATTGCGGGACATTTCATTGGTTTGCGTGGAATCGCCGGCCATCGATTCATCGAGAATCACCGTCACCACATCACCGATTTGGTATGTGGTTTTTTCCCCAAACCAACTGTCAGCGTGTGCACGGTTGTAGATCGAACCCGTTGGTACTTGTGAGACCTGTCGAACTTCTGGATACACAGGCGCGAATTCTGGAGACGGGCCGGCGATCTCTTGTTCGGCAACACAACCGCTCAGCAGTGCAATCAAACTCAGCGATGTAGATATACGAATCATCTGTCAGTCCTTACAAATTCTGATTCAAGAAGCGCAACATCGAATCAACGGACGAAATCGCTTTGGAATTGATCTCGTAGGCGCGTTGCGTCTCGATCATGTTGACCATCTCTTCAACGACGTTGACATTGGCTGCTTCCAGAGCACCCTGGGCAATCCGACCGGCTCCGTCAGTATCCGGTGCTGCAACAATCGGGGCCCCGGAGGCCGCCGTCTCGCGGTACAGATTCTTACCGATGGGCTCGAGCCCCGCGTAGTTCACAAATCGAGCAATCTGTATTTGACCCACGACCTGTTCCTGAGCATTTCCAT
>CAJXXD010000262.1 GCA_913062835.1 uncultured Gammaproteobacteria bacterium | reverse complement strand
GTTGGTTTATTCCGGGTAATCGAGATTTCCTCTTGTCTGAGTCGCTGCTTAAGGCCCGGAATATTCGATGGGTTCCCTCATTGGTGCTTGACGGTGTGCTAATTCTGCATGGGGATGAGTTGTGTACCGACGATCAGGAATATCAAAGGTTTAAGGCCGAAGTGCGAAACCCAAACTGGCAGCAGGCCTTCCTATCCAAGCCGCTTTCTGAGCGACAAGCTATTGCGCAGGGTCTGCGAAATGCCTCGCGAGAGACGCAGGCGAACCGTCCTGAATCGATTGGCGATGCAGTGCAGGCGACCGTATGTGAGTTTATGGTGTCTGCGAAAGTGTCGGCCCTCGTGCACGGTCACACGCACCGGCCTGGCATGGAGCGATTGGCCACCGGTCTGCGAGCAGTCACCTCGGATTGGAGCGACCGAGGGATTGGTGTGTGGCTTCGATCACACCCAGATGGAGTGCGCGAGATTCGATCGGTTGAGCTGACGCCGGATCGCTTGAACTGGGGTGAGATTTGGCTCGGTTATGCCGGTACTCCAGAATGGAAACGGAACTCAGGATCGTAAGAGCTGATCAGTTCCGCATCCTGATCTAGAAAAACAGAAAGACGCTCTCGGTACTCCCCTTCCTCGGTCTGCATTTGGGCTAAAGCCAAATAGTCTTGATAATGGCGACCTTCGGAGCGCAATAGACTCCGATAATATTTGCCAAGTTCTGTCGGCAACCTTGGCCAGATGGAGGCAAAGCGTTCACAAGATCGAGCCTCGACAATGGCGCCGATCAATAAAATGTCCGTTAACCTCCCCGGGTCTTCGCTCCGAGCAAGCGAGTGCATCGAACGGGCGTAGCGCGATGCAGACAACGGCTCATAGCGAATGCCCATCCTCTCCATAAACATCAGCACTTGTTCGTAATGCAGCATTTCTTCGCGGACTAAACGCGCCATGAGGCGCTGCAGTTTGCCATGCCCGCGATACCGGTTGATCAAAGACATCCCGGTAGCGGCCGCCTTGTACTCACAGTTCGCATGATCTCTCAAGAGCGTTGGCAGATCACCGAGCGCATGCTCAATCCAGGCGGTTGGAGTTGGGACTTTAAGAAACCCCCGAATCTCATCCACGATGGCATCTAAATTTCGAACCTTGGAGAGTATCGGGGCTGTATTCATTACTTGTAGTACGCGTTTTCGCGTTGACTGTGGTCGGTTACATCGCGAACGCCTTTCAGATCAGGAATTCGATCCATCAGGGTTTTTTCCACGCCGTCTTTCAATGTCATGTCGACCGCGCTGCAGCCCTGACATCCGCCCCCGAACTGCAAAACAGCAATGTCGTCTTCTAAACGAATCAAGCGCACTTCGCCCCCGTGAGCGGCTAATCCTGGATTGATTTCAGAGACGAGAATCTCAACGATCTGCTGCTCAACCGGCCCATCAAATGCCACGGCAGGCTGTTTGGCTTTGGGGGCTTTAATGGTCAGCTGGCCGCCGAGTTTGTCGGCCACGTAGTCCACGACAGCCTCCTCGAGATACGGCAAGCTAGGTTGATCTAAATAGGCCACAAAGCCATCGAGGCTAAGTTGCTCGTCGTCTTTTTTCTCTTCGCCCGGCCGGCAATAGGCCAAGCAGGTTTCTGCGTACGCTGTCCCGGGTTGGGAGACAAACAAGCGGACGCCGATGCCATCGACGTTCTGCTTGGCCAAAAGATCTTTGAGGTAAGTTTGTGCACTGTCAGTGATGGTAATGTGTTGCATTGTTTTTGATGCCCTGTGGTTCCTGATACAGTGAATTGGGGTCGTCATTGTAATTTCTAGCCTGAGAAAACAACACCGGTATGCAAAAAATTCCTCTCATCATCGTGGGCGCGGGTCTGGCTGGATTGAGTTGCGCGCGTCAATTCTCAGCAGATCGTGTGCGGGTCATTGAAAAAAGCCGCGGCCCAGGCGGACGACTTTCATCAAAGCGTATTGACCAAGCGCGTGCAGACCTTGGGGCGCAGTTTTTTACCGTGCGAGATCCCCGCTTCTTGGCAGAGGTTGAGCGGATGCAAACAGCGGGCGCGGTCGCGCCTTGGCGACCTCGGATGGGTCACTTCCATGCCGGGCTTGTGATCGCCTCCCCGGATCGAGAAACCCGTTATGTCGGCACGCCCTACATGAACGCGATGGGACGGTATTTGAGCCAAGGTGTTTCGATTGAGTCTGAACGCCGCATCGAGCGAGTG
>CAJXXD010000261.1 GCA_913062835.1 uncultured Gammaproteobacteria bacterium | reverse complement strand
CGCCGAAACCCTAAAAGCGGCATCGCTGACGCTTCAAGATGCACTTCGCCGGTATCCCGGGGTGTCCAATATTGATGACGACTTACCCTTTGGCGCAGAACAACTGGTGGTGCGACTGACCCCACAAGGGCGACAGCTCAACATCAGCACCCAACAATTGGCCCGTCAACTGCGCAGTGCATTTGAGGGGCGCACATTGCAAACCTTCTATGAGGACGGGGTGGAGATTGATGTACTGCTCTCACTCACAGAGGGTGAACGTAATCGTTTATCAAGTCTGGACTCCCTGCCGATTGTCACGCCGCAAGGGGCCGTGGTTCCATTGCCCGTCGTCGCCACCTTCGAGTCGCGCCGTGGTCTAGATGAGCTGAGACGCACCGACGGGCAAATGAGCATTGTGGTCAGTGCCGATGTGAACAACCTGACCGCCAATGCCGCAGAAATTTTAAGCGACATCCGTGCCTCGATCTTGCCGGAAGTCAAAGCCAAATACGGCCTGCAATCCAACATCCAAGGGCGCGCTCAAGACCGTGAAGAGACCTTTGCCGATATGCGAACCGGGGTAGTCATCGCACTGGTTCTGATTTACATCATCCTGGCTTGGGTGTTTGCAAGCTATGCCTGGCCGTTTGCGGTCTTGATGGCAGTCCCACTCGGCTTAACCGGAGCCATTGGTGGGCATTGGCTGATGGGGCTCGATCTCACTGTACTTTCCTTGTTTGGCTTCTTTGGCTTATCAGGCATTGTCATCAACGACTCCATCGTCTTGGTCGACACCTACAAACGACTGATTGAAGCCGGCGAAAACCACATGGAGGCCATTGTCAAAGCCAGTTGCCTGAGATTCCGGGCGGTATTGGTCACTTCACTCACCACCATTGGCGGGCTGACCCCAATCTTATTTGAGACCTCACCTCAGGCGCAGTTTTTGATTCCGATGGCGACCACCATCGTCTTCGGCTTAGCTTACGGCACGGTGTTGGTGTTGATGGTGGTGCCGTCGGTGTTAAGCCTTATAGAGCGAAATCGACGCCGAAAAACGCCTCTGCATTCCGCCGAGTCTGCTGCGCCACTGCCTGGTCACTGAGCCCGCGAAGCACTGCGAGTGCGTGGCCAACCTCGGGTAAATCACTGGGTTCGCCAGCATCTTTACCTTGTATCGGTAAATCCGGTGCGTCGGTTTCCAAAAGCACCCGATCAAGCGGCATTTGGGCAAAAACCGAGAGTCCCTTAGGCACGGGGTGCCAGGTGGCCATACCACCGAGACTGAGCCACCCCCCCAAATCCAGATAGCGCTCAGCCACATCAGCCGAGCCATTGAAGGCGTGCACCATAAAGCGATGAATGCCCATTTCCTTCAGCAGGGGATAAAGCACATGATGGGCTTTGACCGCATGGAGAATAACGGGCCGGTCCAATGTAAGAGCCAGCTCCAGTTGCTGTCGACAGCGCTCGATTTGCCCCGATGTCTCGGGCGAGCCCCGTCTGAAGTCGAGGCCAATTTCACCGATGGCGGCGGAGGGATCTGCCGTTAAATACTGATTTAGAGATGAAAGCCACTCGTTGGGGACGACCGCACTGAGTGGATGCAGCCCATAGGCCCGATGCACACCTCTAACCTTAGACAAAAACGCCCATTGATCCGGTGACACACCGGTAGCGACGCAGCATACCGAGGCGTCTCGAGCTCGCGACAGCGCGGCCTGAGGGCATGTCAAAGATTCGACATGCACGTTGCAATCAACCCAAACCTCAGTGTTCACGAGTCTCTAAAAATTCAACCTCCGGCCAACGCTCTTGCATCAACTGCAAATTGGCCCGAGAGGGTGCTAGGTAGGTGAGGTAGCCACCGCCGTCATCGGCCAACTGCTCATAGGCTTTTTTCTTAAAGTCCGCGAGCATTTTGGGATCCTCACACCGAATCCAACGAGCGGTATACACATTCACTTGGTCGTAAATGGCCTCGGCCTTGTATTCATCGAGCAGCCGAAATGCCACCACGTCAAACTGCAGCGTACCCACGGCTCCCACGATCAAATCATTGTTTTTATGCGGCATAAACACCTGAGTGGCGCCTTCCTCAGACAACTGGGTCAGCCCTTTCTGCAACTGCTTCGTCTTCAGCGGATCCTTTAATCGAACCCGTCTAAACAATTCGGGCGCGAAATGCGGAATGCCGGTGTATTGCAGATCTTCACCTTCGGAAAAGGTGTCACCAATTT
>CAJXXD010000260.1 GCA_913062835.1 uncultured Gammaproteobacteria bacterium | reverse complement strand
AGCAGCGATGGAACGTACGAGTTCGGCGGCCCGAAATCCCTGGCTGCCTTGCGGGATGCCATCCGTTTTGCGCTGGGCAAAATTCCGGATACTGACGGGAAACACATCGATGAACTGATCGGGATTAAGCCGCTCACCTGGATTGACGGTTTCCGGAGATACGCCAAGCCGCCCATCCTCCATTGAATAGAGGGTTAACCCACCCGCAGAGGCAGCGATACCGCTCACGATTAAGTCAGACAGCTCGTCTTCAATCACGCGTTCAAATTCGGGGGCGGATGCCTTAATCGCAACTGGCGCGGCAATGATTGTTTCTTCATTTAACAAAAAATTAGAAAATGAAAATGCGGGGTCTGCACCCTCGGCATGCTCGTATTGGATCTCTAAAAAATCATCGGATGGATCAACACCACCCAAACTCAAGCCCGCCAGCTTTATCAAACCACTTTCTGAGCTGTCGGCTGGCGTCAATGGGCTCAGCGAGAAAAAAATATCGGGGTCATCAACGACGACCTCTTGCGACAATATCGTAACCACAGCCGGATCAAACTGCATCCAGAGCTGAAATGACTGGAACGCGTCAGCCACCTTCGTTGGATCAGCTCCCACGCGTAAGGTCTTCTGGACCAGCCCGTCCCCTGCTGAATCCTCCTCAAATCGAAATCTGACGCTCATGAAGCCCTCGTGCGATCCAATCTATCCGTTGATGTATTTTTGATACTACGCAGGATTCGACAAATCTCCAATCAAAACAACCTGATCATCCAACGCAAGCGTCAGATCACTTGAACCATCGAGCGTTACATGTTGGCTCAGGGACTCAATCGATGTGTCTGCAATTGAATTCACATTGGTGTTTGTATCGAAAAATCGCCAGACCACAGGGTCGTCAACTTCTTCACCCGGCGCAGTCAAATAATCTAAAATTGCAAGAGCATCGGCCGATGAAACTTTTCCACTCCCATCAAAATCAGCCGCAATGCGTTGACCTTCCGTTGCTGCTGCAGGTGTCCACCATTGTGGTGCAAGCCCAGCTGAAACCTGCAAAGCGTAGTACGCATCAAGTGCTGTCACGACATTGCCGACTTCAGCCGTTCCATCATACAGACGCGTCACTGTTCCGATCGGCATATCAGCGACCGTCCAATTGCCATCGTCGCCGGTCCGCGTCTGAGCCACATACAGATTACGACCATTTTCAGCGGCCGCATCAGTATCGGTTTGCACGTTTTGCATTTCAAAAACATGCGTCTTATCAAATCCATCAGTCACTGCTAGCGAAATCGTTCCAAGCGTGGTCCCGACTGTTGCATTCGAGTCCCCAGACAACTCGACAGACAATGTGCGGCCGGAGATGACGGCTGAGTCCACAGACCAGTCCGTTAAAGCCTGATTCAAGGTGAAAACCTGTTCAGCTACCGCCAAATCTGCGGTAGCCGGCAAATCGATCTCAAATGAAATGATGTTCGTTTGCGTCGCAGTCGCAACTGATAGATCCAACGTCATATCTGGCGCGTCGACTGATGCGGAAATACTACGGCCCACGAGGTCGAGGTACAGCCCTGAGGTCGGGCTCACGCCACCACCGGGATATCCAACCACGGTGACCAACTGGTCGGACACACCCGTGGTGCCATTATTACCATGATTCAAATCTCCAATGACGTCGAACACCTGAGCGTTGACTGAATCTGTAAACTCGGCCGTATAGATGGTGCCATCTGTGTAATCGGTGCCGTTGACATCAACCACGCTGAATGTGAACTCAGGTGTATCGATTTGTTGATCTTCACTGAAAACAACGGTTGCAATCGGTTGAGACAAATCAGACGCACTTGTCGGCTGAACCCAGTTCACTGAAAAGGTATTCGAGGCCGCGTCTATCGTATTCAGCTTTTCTCCATTGAGAGGCGTTGCGGTGGTCAAGGTCTCCGCAGTCAATGCATCGTCGTGTTCGACCGTAAAATTAAACGAGCGAAGAGAGGAACCGATCACGCCCGGGTCGACAAAGAAATCAACCGTAAGCTCGCCAACCCCAGTCTCCACATCTCGAATTTGCGCAAACAGAGCATTTGAGGCCACTGCACCGTCCGTAGACACCGTCACGCCGCTATAACCCGTTGTGGTGACGTTGCCAAGGTACGCATTACCACTGACCATTGAGACAGCCGCGTTTCCAGGCCCTGAAGTTTCATCCATACCATAGACCTGCAAGGTCACCGCAT
>CAJXXD010000259.1 GCA_913062835.1 uncultured Gammaproteobacteria bacterium | reverse complement strand
TCAGATGGTCGATTTGCTGCCCACCTTTGATACGTCTGCCATTGCTAAACGGTTTCCTATGGATCCCACTTGGACCTTGATTTTGGAAAGCGATTCGAGGTTGAGGTCGAACCATGACGAGCCCTTGGATGCGTGCTTCGGTGGAGATCATCCGGTCATAGATTTCATCGCTTGTGAACAGTCAAAGCCCGAGCGGACTGAACCTTTCGTGGTGGTTCATTCAACACCTGAGTACGCACGAAAAATGCTTGAAGAAACGCCCGAGCGCGTCGCGGGTGAGATGAGTGAGATATTGCGAGAAGATTTTAACCTAGAGGGCGCCGTGCGCGCATGCCATCGGTGGCGTTATGCTCGGCCGGTTGATCCACGTACAGTCGCCCAAAAAGGCGTTTTTCAGATGGACTCTGGCCTATGGATCGCAGGTGACTACCTAGCCGGCGGACGTGTCGAAGGGGCGTATTTGGCCGGACTTGAAGCGGCTAATCGGCTCAAAGCGACAAATCAGACTTGAACAGGTGGCGGTCACTCCGGGGGCGATAAGTTAAATAGGCGACAGTAAGCAATATCATCATCACCACCTCGAAGCCTAAAAACAGTAACGGCATGCCTGAGCTTGGCTCTATGTCGTAGAGCCCGATCAAGCGGGCCATGAGCCATCCGGAATAGATCAAAAAGAGCGACTTGAGCGTCTCGCGGATTCGTGCCCCGATTCCTTGACGAAACAATACAAACGAAATGCCGAGAAAGCTGCCTGCGAGCAACACCATGAATTCAATATGACCGCTGCCCGTCAGCAGGCCAATACCCAGACTGTCAGCCACAGCCAATGGGTTGACTAAGCACCAGATGCCGAGTCCGATAAACAGCAGGATATTAATCACAACCAGTGCGCGCGCAAATAGCATCTGGAACCCCTTTGAATTGTTGGACAAGCCTGACAGACTCGGTTGTCTTTGCCAAGCCAATGGCCGACACTCAATAAAACCGCCGATCAAGAGGATGGCGATGACATTGCAGGATGCACCAGTGAGGATCTATGCAACATCGCCTAATTTGGTTCCGAGACGACCTTCGCATTGCAGACAACGCTGCTCTCGCGGCTGCGCTTGAGGGTGCGGACGATTCCGTTCAATGCAGTGCCGTCTTTTTAACTGCCGATCGCGAATGGGCGCAGTTCGGGTATGGAGCGAATCGACTCTACTTCACCGAGCAAGCTCTCAGGAGTCTGGCCCAGTCGCTCGCGGATCTGGGTATTCGCTTTCGCGTGGTGCGCTGTGATCATTTCGCGGATCAAGTACGTTGGATCCAGGATTATTGCTCGCAAAATCAAGTTGATGCGCTTTATTTCAATCATGAATATCAGATCAATGAGCGACGTCGAGATCATGCGGTCAAGACCGCCTTGGAACCTGACGTCAAGGTATTAGAGTTTCATGATCGTATCCTGTTGCCGCCAGGATCGGTATTGACCGGAGACGGGCGATACTATTCGGTATTCAGTCCTTTTAAGCGTCGTTGGCTGTCTGTGTATGGTGAGTCTGCGTCCGGCCCCTTCCGCACACCGAGTCCTGTGGGTCCTCCTGAGCCCATTGCGCAGTGGTCGCCTCTTTGTGAATCTCCAGAGTCGTCGGCAGACGGTCTGGCTATGTCAGAATCTAATGCATGGCTTGCGCTTGAAGAGTTCGTTCAGAACCGGCTCACACAGTATGAAGCCTCGCGTAATAGCCCTGCCGTCGCAGGAACCAGTCGACTCAGCCCCTATTTAGCCCGCGGCCTGTTGTCGCCTCGTCAGTGTATTCAAGCTGCTGAGCAAGCGATGGGTCGATCGATACAGGAGTTTTCAAGTGATGCCTTTAGCTGGATCAATGAGTTGATTTGGCGCGAGTTTTATCATCATTTGCTGGTGGGTTTTCCAAGGCTATCGAAAAACAAGGCGTTTAAGCCCGAAACCGAAGCGTTGGTATGGCGCAACGATCCCGACGAAATTCATGCATGGCAGTCTGGAATGACAGGGATTCCAATTGTGGATGCAGGTATGCGCGAGTTGGCTGCCACCGGGTGGATGCACAACCGAGTTCGTATGATCGTGGCGCAGTTTTTAACGAAGAATTTGTTGGTCGATTGGCGCGTGGGTGAAGCTCATTTTATGCGCTATCTGTGGGATGCCGATCTAGCTGCGAATAACGGAGGTTGGCAATGGAGCGCATCCACAGGCACGGACGCGGCC
>CAJXXD010000258.1 GCA_913062835.1 uncultured Gammaproteobacteria bacterium | reverse complement strand
TTATCGATTGAGCGCGGCCTCAAGTTCGGAAAATGTCGGGAATTGTGACAACACCTGAGGCTCTCGATCTGGATAATGCACCACGTACAAAGGCACACCGACACGGTCGAATCGATTTAAATAGGCGGTGATTGTCGCGTCATACCGTGTCCAGTCGCCGGTCATACGAACCACGCCGGCGGCATTGAATAAGTCCTCAACCGCTTGGGTATTCAGTAACCGCTGCTCGGTCACTTTGCAGGTGATACACCAATCGGCCGTCATATTGATAAAGACGGTCTGACCCGAATTGACATAGGCCTCGAGTTGACTGCTTGAATAAGGTTCACTTTCGTAAGTAACCGCGGACTCCGATTGGGTTTCCGGGGTCCAGCGTGCCAACAAAGGAATGGCGGCGATCGCAGCCAAAATGACCAAAACACCCAGCCCACGGGACCAGCCAGATGCGCCTTGTCTGAGCCAAAGACCGAAAATTAAAAGAAGCGCGCCTCCTAAGATCAAAGGCATCGCATCAACGCCCGCTTGTCGCACCAAAACCCACAACAACCAAATAGCGGTCGCAAACACCGGAAAAGCCAGCAACTGTTTTAAGCGCTCCATCCAGACACCGGGTTTTGGCAAGTGGCGCGACAGACCAGGCGCCACAGCAAATACCAACAAAGGCAAAGCCAGTCCTAGACCCAGGGTGGAGAAGACCAACCAGGTAATCCACCAAGGTTGGGTCAAGGTATAGCCCATGGCAACGCCCATAAAAGGTGCCGTACAAGGTGTCGCCACAATGACCGCCAACACACCTGTGAAAAACTCAGCGCGACTCGATTGCCCTTCCGTCAGTGTTTGGCCTAAGCCTGCCAACTGCCCACCCCACTGCAGCCAGCCATAAAGCCACAGTCCTAGGAGCACAAAAACATAGACCAAAAGCCCCACAAACCAAGGTGTTTGTAATTGAAAGCCCCAGCCAATTTGGGCGCCACTGGCACGCAATACCACCATCAAACCGGCCAACACCGACAAACTGGTCACGATGCCTGCGGCATACAACAACGCACCCCGGCGAACTTCAGTTCGCGTCTGACTGGACTGCTTGGCAATGGACAAGGCTTTAATCGACAACACCGGAAACACACAGGGCATCAGATTCAAAAGAAGCCCACCGGCCAGCGCTAATAACAACACCCAAGCCAGCGAAAGCCCCGTACTCAGTGATGCGGGCACTACCACGCTGGGATCGAGGCGTACGCGCACACCGGCATCCGGTGTACGAATTACCCAATGCGCTTCAGCAAACTCAGACAGAGTCAGCGGACGATCCAAGGTGATCCAAGTGCCTTGGGGCGTCGATTGAGTGCGCTCAATCACACCGGCGACTTCGCCTGAGGTCTCAGGCATAGCATCCAAAATTGATAGCCCAGACAACCCTTCAATCCAAACCCGGTTCGGGGCCACGATCGTGAGTCGTCCCGGGTAATCCGTTGGAATGAGCGCCCGTGCGGCATCTAAAGACAAAAGATCCGTCGAACGGTGGACCTCGCGAGTGTCGGTGACGACCGGCAACGACAAACGCACCGTTTGCGATTCGGGAATACAAATTTCTCGACAAACTAACCAGCGCGCTTCACCCACAAACTCCCATTGACCTTCAGCGGCATCGGGTACCGTCCACTGGAAAGGGTGGGTTACTTGGTCGACATAGCCATAGGTGAGCAAACTGGCATCGTCCCCGAACGGCTTTGTTTCCGGGGTTGGAAAAAGCAATGAAGCGTCTAGTTGCGTGGATACCTCGGTTAAGGTCGGTGGCAAACCGGTCGCCCCAGGATTCTGCCAGTAAGTATTCCAACCCGGAGCAATGTCGAGTGCTAAGCCAAGCCACAGGGTTTCACCTGGCATCACAGCTGTGACCGGTGCGATCAATCGCGCACTCACCTGATTGGCGGAGGCGGTCATCCAAGGGCTATACAAGCTCAGGATCAAAAGACAAAGACGATAAATCATGGCAGGCAGAGTAGCGGATTGACTTTGCCAAATAACTGTATTTTTATACAGTAATGCAGCAGAGCACACTCAAACCACTCTTCGAAACCGGTCGGCTATGGCAAGGCCATTCAGCCCCTCAATTCCCTGTGAGTTGTAGCGGCTTCGAGACCATTAACCAGCAGCTAGCAGGCGGCGGATGGCCTACCCATATGTTGATTGAATGGCTGACCGATGAGTCTGTATGCGCACCGATGACCCTAGCC
>CAJXXD010000257.1 GCA_913062835.1 uncultured Gammaproteobacteria bacterium | reverse complement strand
AATTTTAGTGATCTATTAAGCTATGACTTCACCGCTGGGATGGAAGACTCACTGGATGATGTGGCCGAGGGTCGAAAGGATTGGTTGGTGTTACTTGATGAGTTTTATCGTCACTTTAAGCACAACTTAGAAGCCGCGGCAGCACCTGAAGGCATGCGGCCCAACAGTCCGACAGAAACCGATATTCCTTGCCCAACCTGCAGTCGTCCCATGATGATTCGCACTGCGACCACCGGAGTGTTTTTGGGGTGTTCTGGGTATCAGTTGCCGCCCAAAGAGCGCTGTAAAACCACGATTAATTTGGTTTCGGGTGACGAGGCTATCCCTGAGGGGGAGGACGCAGAAACGCTCGCTTTGATGGATAAGCGACGGTGCCCGATTTGTGAAACCGCCATGGATTCGTATTTGATTGACGAACATCGCAAACTGCATGTGTGCGGCAATAACCCGGATTGCCGAGGTTACGAACTCGAGAGCGGACAATTTAAAATTAAAGGCTACGACGGCCCTTCGATTGAATGCGATAAGTGCGGCTCGGAGATGCAGTTAAAGACCGGACGGTTTGGTAAGTTTTTTGGGTGCACGAACAGCGAGTGTAAAAACACCCGCAAACTGCTTAAAAATGGGCAGCCCGCGCCGCCGAAAATGGATCCCATTCCGATGCCATGGCTGAAGTGTCAGAAGGTCGATGACACTTATGTGATGCGGGATGGCGCGAGTGGGCTCTTTCTGGCGGCTAGCGGTTTCCCGAAAAATCGCGAAACCCGGGCGCCTTTGGTTTCTGAGTTGTTGTCGGTAAAGGATCAGTTGGATCCCAAATACCATTTCTTATTGCAAGCGCCAGAAAAAGATCCCGACGGAAATCCGACCCAAGTACGGTTTTCGCGGAAAACCAACAGTCAATACGTGATGAGTGAGGTGGAGGGCAAGCCCACGAAGTGGAAAGCCACCTATCAGCAAGGGCGTTGGGTCACTGACTGATGCGCCCAATGAGCGTCACTCGGCGGGTCATGGAGGCCAAAGCCAAGCTGCAATCACTGGCCGACTTGCCAAGTCATTCTCGGCTTGAAGAGCACGCCTTGGCGGAAGCGGTCCTCCATCAGCTGGCGGTCACCTGGCTGGCCTTAATCCGGCAGGTGGGGGATGCCCATGGCATTAAGCCAACCGCGATTGATTCACTCGAGGCTTTGGTGGCTGTTCTTAATGACCGTGGATTGCCGTCGTTGGAAGTCAATCAACTGAAAACGCTCGCGGAGGATCCAGGTAGCTGGTGGTCTGCATTTGTCAGGCATCGGGAGTCGGTGATGTGTCCGCCGGAGCCGATGGTCTCGTCTGTGAGTGACGCTATCCCTCTGATGGACCGTTCAGGACTCGAGGCGATTCAAGCGGATCGCTATCGCCCTTGGGTGTCTGAATTGGTTGATTTGATTGATTCCCTTCAGGGTCGTTTCCACGAGTCCTGAGGCCATAAGGTCGGCCTACACGCTTTGGTTACAGTCCGGTCCGAACGACACCCACGGCTAAGCCTTCAATCGCTAATTGTTCGGGTTCAGATACCTCGATCGGGGCAAATGCCTTGTTTTCTGCGATAAGCCGGGGAGGTCTGTGGTGAAGATCGAGTCGTTTGACAGTCACGTCTCCATCCAAACGCGCCACGACAATGTCACCGTGCCGAGCAGCCTGGGTTTTTTTAACCGCTAATAGATCACCGTTTAAGATGCCGACCTCGCACATGGAATCACCCTGCACACGGAGTAGATAGTCCGGCCGGCTAGCAAAGAGTTCCGGTTGAATGGGTACCGTTTTTTCAACGTGCTCAATGGCATCAATGGGCACACCCGCTGCCACTCGTCCAATGAGGGGTAATCCCTCGTCATCAGACGGGCGGTCATCGACCGGAATCAAGCATTGGATGCCTCGGCTGGCCCCGCTTTGCAATCGGATAGCGCCCCTTCGCTCAAGTGCGCGGAGGTGGGATTCGGCTGCATTAATCGATTTAAACCCCAAGGCATCGGCGATCTCGGCCCGGGTCGGCGGACGACCTTGATCACGGATCGAGTCTTGGATCACTGCAAGCACGCGCGTTTGCGCTTGTGTTAGGCGAATTTCTGACATACTGGATAAATTACCAGTATTCAGAGTGAAATGGAATCAGTCCAGTAACAAGGTTTCGAGTAATGCTTTTTGGGCATGCAGTCGGTTGCCGGCTTGTGCCCATACTGAGACGGTCCGGGGGTCCTCAAA
>CAJXXD010000256.1 GCA_913062835.1 uncultured Gammaproteobacteria bacterium | reverse complement strand
CTCACTACCACCGAGCACACTAGGCACAGAGCCAGTGCGACGATGACGGTGCGTTGTACCGATTCTTTATTGGACGACACTGCGCAACTCCCTCCGCTTAATGTTGGCCTGTACCACAAAATGGTCGATCAAAGGCGCAAACAGATTGGCGAACAAAATGGCCAGCATGATGCCCTCTGGGAAGGCTGGGTTGACCACACGGATCAGTACCGCCATCAATCCGATCAGCGCTCCGTAGTAATACTTCCCTGTGTTCGTCATCGATGCCGATACCGGATCGGTCGCCATAAAGATCATGCCAAACGCAAACCCACCGACCACGAGATGCCAGTACCAAGGCACGCTGAACATCGGATTGGTATCTGACCCAATGACGTTAAAGAACAATGACGTGGCGACCATGCCAAGGAACACCCCAGCCACAATGCGCCAGCTCGCGATGCCCTGGATCAAAAGCACGGAACCGCCGATCAAGATGGCCAGGGTCGAGACCTCACCGATCGATCCGGGCACATTCCCGATAAAGGCATCAAACCAGGTAAAGTCTGAAATTACTTGATTGGCAGTCGCCAACGCTGCGACCCCGCCTTCAGCCATCATGCCAAGCGCCGAAGCCCCGGTATATCCGTCGGCTGCAACCCAAACAGCATCGCCTGAAATCTGCGCAGGATAGGCGAAGTACAAGAACGCACGACCGGTCAATGCAGGGTTCAAGAAGTTCTTGCCGGTTCCACCAAACACCTCTTTACCGACGACGACACCAAAGGTGATACCCAAAGCCGCCTGCCAAAGCGGCAAGTCCGGTGGACAGGTCAACGAAAAGAGAACCGACGTGACGAAGAAGCCTTCGTTCACCTCGTGCTTACGCACCGATGCAAACAGCACTTCCCAGAATCCCCCGACCACAAACACCGTCGCGTAGATCGGCAAAAAGTAAGCAAAGCCATACACCAGGTTGGACCAGAGCGTCGGGTTCAACCAGTACTCAGCGCCCGCCAAGGCCACAATCACTGCACCGCGAAGCCCATCGGGTGCCAAGGCGCCGGCGGTAATCGCTTCCGCGGCGTTTTGACCGAGGAAATACGCGCCAAAGAACATGGCCGGGAAGGTACACATCCAGACCGTGATCATAATCCGCTTTAGATCCACTCCATCACGCACGTGAGCAGTCGACTTGGTGGTCGTACCGGGTGCATAAAAAATGGTATCGACCGCCTCATAGAGCGCATAAAACTTCTCGTATTTCCCGCCCGGGTGGAAGTTCGGCTCAATCTTATCGAGATAAGCACGCAATGACATGATCAACTCTCCCGCTCAATGGTCGTTAAATTGTCCCGAAGAATCGGGCCGTATTCGTATTTCCCTGGGCACACATAGGTACACAAGGCCAAATCTTCTTCCGCCAACTCAAGTGCGCCCAGCTTAATCGCAGTGTCGGTATCGCCCACGATCAGCGAGCGCAGTAACTGGGTTGGCAAAATATCCAAGGGCATGACTTTTTCATACGCCCCCACCGGCACCATGGCTCGCGCAGAACCGTTGGTATTGGTGGTGTAATCGATGAGCTTTTTAGGGGTTAATTTAGATAAATAAATCCCTAACACGGAATGCTTGTTGGTTCCCGGAGACAACCACCCAAAGGGTATCCGCGCAGTGCCTTCCGGCAAACACGATACCTGCTGGTGATAGCGGCCCAAATAGGCTCCCGTGCCCTTTGCGGTGCGACCGCCTAGGACCGAACCACTGACCGTCCGGTGATCACCGGCCACAAGTGCGCCCGCTGTCAGTTCCTCAATCGACGCACCCAGACGGGTCTCAACGAGCTGCGGCTCCAATACGGACGGACCTGACACGGCCACCACACGCGTGACATCCAATCGCCCTTCCTTGAATAGACGACCGATTGCAATCACGTCTTGGGCGTTTAAGTGCCACACTTCTTTGCCTTCACCGACTGGATCCAAGTGGTGAATGTGCGTGCCCACGAGGCCCGCAGGATGCTTACCGGCAAAGGTCTCAACTTGCGCATCGCCCGCATCGAACGTCGCTTCAGGCGCTCGGCACACGAATACCGGACCCTCGGTTAAGGTTTTTAGCACAGAGACCCCGTCCACAAACGCCTCATTGGCGCGCGCAATCGCAACCGTGGGGTCCAATGCCAAGGGGTTGGTATCCATGGCATTGACGAAAATCGAATGCGGCGTCGCGGTGATCGCCGGGATCTTTTCATACGGACGCTGTCTGAGCGCTGTCC
>CAJXXD010000255.1 GCA_913062835.1 uncultured Gammaproteobacteria bacterium | reverse complement strand
GTGGCTCGCCCATCTGTGCCCGTTCAAGAATCTGTCGCTGTCACATCGAATGCGCCATCACCAGTCGATGAGCCTGTGGTGGCCGAGGGTGCAACTCAAGAAGTGCCTGCATCTGCAGCCAGGGTGGTGTCTGAAACAGTCACTGGATTGGCTGACACGCAACCCCTGCAGGACCTCTTAGTGTTGCAGGTGGCGGGAGACTCCTGGGTTGAGGTGAGAGAAGCTTCAGGGCGCCTAGTATTTGCGGATTTATTGCGCGCGGGTCGCAATGTGTCGGTCAATGTGACCGGCCCGTTCGAATTACTCGTCGGTGCGGTGGATGTCACCACAGTGATTTTCAATGGAGAAACCTTGGACTTATCCGATCGAGCCTTTCAAAATGTTGCGCGGGTTAATTTAGGAGAGTCGCGCAATTGATCGAATCACCCATCAAACGACGCGTCAGTCGGCAGATTTCGGTAGGCCGAGTCAAAGTAGGCGGTGACGCCCCTATTTCTGTGCAGTCGATGACCAACACAGAAACCACAGACGTTAAAGCGACCGTGGCTCAGGTTAGTGCACTGGCCGATGCAGGTGCTGACATCGTTCGAGTGTCTGTGCCCTCTTTAGAGGCAGCCGATGCGTTCGGTTTGATCCGTCAACAAGTGGATGTGCCCTTGGTAGCAGACATCCATTTCGATCATAAGATTGCGTTAAAGGTGGTCGAGCTTGGGGTGGATTGCTTGCGAATTAATCCAGGCAATATCGGTCGTGAAGACCGAGTTCGCGCGGTGGTTTCTGCGTGCCGCGATAATGGCATTCCGATTCGTATTGGCGTGAATGCCGGATCCTTAGAGAAAGATCTTCAGAAGAAATATGGTGAGCCGACGCCTGAAGCCTTGGTTGAATCAGCGATGCGTCACATTGATATTCTCGATAAATTGGACTTTCAAGAATTCAAAGTCAGCTTGAAGGCCAGTGAGATTTTTATGACGGTGGCCGCCTATCGACTGATTGCCAATCAGATCGAACAGCCCCTGCACTTGGGGATCACCGAAGCTGGCGGGTTACGAAGCGGTACGGTTAAATCCGCGGCGGGACTCGGCATGCTGTTGATGGATGGTATTGGCGATACGCTCCGGGTGTCATTGGCGGCCGATCCAGTTGAAGAAGTGAAAGTGGGATTTGATCTGTTGCGAGCGCTTCGTCTTCGAACGCGAGGCATCAATTTCATCGCGTGTCCAAGTTGCTCGCGGCAGACATTTGATGTGATTGGCACCATGAATCAACTCGAAGCGCGGCTTGAGGATGTGAAAACGGCGATGAACGTGGCCGTGATCGGATGCGTGGTCAATGGGCCGGGTGAGGCGCGTGAGGCGGATCTAGGATTTACCGGTGGCAACCCTGATAGCTTGGCATTGTTTATCGACGGAAAGCCGGCCGCACGGTTACCAGGTTCCGATTTTATTGATGAGCTCGAGTCGATGATTCGGCAAAAAGCGGCGGATAAGGAGCGAGAGCGCGCTGCCTTGATTGCCGCCTCAGGACACTCAGAATGACTATTCAATCCGTACGAGGCATGCCGGATATCACACCCGATCAATCCGGTGCATGGTTATTTTTAGAACGGGTCGCGGCTCAGGTGTTCGGGAGCCATGGTTTGACTCAGATCCGGACGCCCATCGTGGAAGAAACACGTCTGTTCGCCCGGGCAGTAGGCGATGTGACGGACATTGTAGAAAAAGAGATGTACACCTTTGCCGATCGCTCCGGTGACAGTTTGACACTGCGGCCGGAATTGACAGCGGGTGTGGTGCGGGCAGCCATCGAGCATGGGCTATTGCACAATCAAACTCAGAGACTGTGGTATCAGGGGCCCGCTTTTCGATACGAGCGGCCGCAAAAAGGCCGATATCGGCAATTCCATCAAATCGGTGTTGAGTGCTTTGGCTTCGCTGATGCGGCCATGGATGCCGAGTTGATTGAGATGACAGCACGGCTTTGGGCTTTATTGGGCATCACAGATGCGGTGACTTTGCAGTTGAACACCATTGGCTCGCCCGAGGCACGCGCGCGCTACAGGGACGCGTTGGTCGCGTATTTGACCGTGCACAAGGACGCACTCGACTCAGACAGTGTGTCCCGATTAGAACGAAACCCATTGAGAGTGTTGGATTCTAAGGATCCAAGCACACAGGCGGTTCTCGCGGATGCCCCCTCATTACATGACTACCTTACGGCTGATGATCGGGCACACTTCGACGCCCTCTGTGAGTG
>CAJXXD010000254.1 GCA_913062835.1 uncultured Gammaproteobacteria bacterium | reverse complement strand
ACCCTCGTTCCTGTTTTACTTGCCGGCGGCTCAGGCACCCGCCTTTGGCCAACATCTCGCAAAAGTTACCCAAAGCAGTTTGTGGATCTCACCGCATCCGGAGACTCATTTTTACAAGCGACCCTGAAGCGCACCAGTGCGATCAGAACCGCCAGTCCCTGGGTCATCGTCACCGGCGAGGATTACCGCTTCCTGGTCGCCCAACAGGCGAGGGAATCAGGTGCATCCATCGGATCGATCTTACTCGAGCCAGTTGCACGCAACACAGCTCCTGCAATCGCACTCGCGGCATTTGAAGCACTTGCGCAGCACACTGAACCAAAGCTTTTGATCCAGACAGCAGACCACTTCATCAAGGACTTGGACGCCTTCGGTCAGGTCATCGCTCACGCCTTTGAATCCACCGCACCCTTTGTGTTGTTTGGTGTGCAGCCTACCCGCCCAGAGACCGGCTATGGATACATCGAGTGCGGAGAATCAATCGGCGAAGAATTCATAGTGGCCTCGTTCAAAGAAAAACCGGACTTGACTACGGCAGAAGCCTACCTGGGTTCAGGCACCTATCTTTGGAACAGCGGCATGTTCATGCTAGATGCCAAAGCCTATCTGGATGCGCTGCAAGCATTCGAGCCGCTCATTTACGCTGCGTGTGAAAAGGCCTACGCGCAGGCAATCGGAGATTTGGATTTTAAACGGGTGGACAGTAAAGCCTTTGCCGAGTCTCCATCCCTCTCAATCGATTATGCAGTCATGGAACGTGTCGAAAATCTGCATGTGATTCCCTATCAGGGCGATTGGTCAGATGTGGGCGCCTGGGATTCTGTCGCCGCTTTGGCACCTAAAGACGCCTCGGGCAATGCCATTCAGGGCGATGGGGTGTTGCTAGAGAGCCGAAACACCTTTGTCCGTGCGGAATCGCGCTTAGTGACCGGTATCTGTCTTGAGAACTTGGTCGTGATCGAAACGCGTGATGCAGTCTTGGTCGCTGATTCCAGCAAAACACAACACGTCAAAGAGTTGGTCGACCGCCTTAAATCAAAGAATCGGAAAGAAGCCACTGAACATCAAAAAATGTATCGTCCCTGGGGCTCCTATGAAACGCTGGTACTTGGCGCTCGCTTTCAGGTGAAGCAAATCGTCGTCAATCCAGGTGCCAGTCTATCGCTCCAAATGCATCATCATCGGGCCGAACATTGGGTTGTAGTTTCAGGGACAGCGGAAGTTCAGGTCGACGACAAGATTCAGATGCTGACCGAAGACCAATCTGTGTACATCCCCATTGGTTCAAAGCATCGCCTGACCAACCCCGGAAAGCTTCCCCTGACACTGATCGAAGTACAGTCAGGTGGGTATCTGGGCGAAGACGATATTGTGCGGTTTGATGATGTCTATGGCAGGGGCTGATGCTGCTCTTGGCCATTCAGAGCTTGGAAATTGCCCGTTGAACCTACTTACCTCACTCAACGATTAAGGGGCGTCAATTGAAGCGTGTTTTGTTAACCGGCGGTCTTGGATACATAGGCTCCCACACGGCAGTCGCCTTGGCCGATGCCGGCTTCAATGTGGCTCTGTTTGATAATTTAAGTAACAGTAAGCGCGACGTACTGGATCGGCTTGAGACCATCACTGGCATCCGTTTTCCATTTATTGAAGGTGATGTGCGGGATACCGCCTTGCTTGAAGAGGCACTGCAAACTCACCAAATCGATGCAGTCGTTCACTTTGCAGGTTTAAAAGCAGTGGGCGAATCGGTCGAGGCCCCGCTTTCCTATTATGAAAACAACGTCGTTGGGACGGTTAGCCTATTGCGCGCGATGACGACAGCAGGCCTCACCTCTTTGGTTTTTAGCAGCAGCGCCACGGTCTATGGTGATCCTGACTATGTCCCAATCGATGAAAGCCACCCTCGCTCTGCGACCAACCCCTATGGCCAAACAAAACTCCATATCGAGGACATGCTTCAAGACCTGGCCCATTCCGACCCTCGGTGGCGCATAGCGTGTCTTCGCTATTTTAATCCCGTTGGCGGCCACGAAAGCGGATTGATTGGGGATGACCCGACGGGAATTCCTAATAATCTAATGCCGTATGTTGCCCGGGTAGCTGGCGGCTCTCTCCCGCTCCTTAAGGTCTTCGGTGATGACTATGACACCCCAGATGGGACCGGCGTTCGGGACTATATTCACGTGATGGATTTGGCCGAGGGGCATCGCGCTGCACTCGAGTTTCTGGAAACCGAAGCAGGCTGGCATGCCCTCAATCTAGGGACTGGCGAAGGCTATAGCGTGTTG
>CAJXXD010000253.1 GCA_913062835.1 uncultured Gammaproteobacteria bacterium | reverse complement strand
CAGCGCGATTGGGAGAACGTGTACTACATCATCGCCATCACCATCATCATGGTGTTCATCATGGACGGACTGTCATCGAAGCTTCGCTTAAAGTTGATCAAAGGGCGGGAAAGCCGCGCTCATTAAGACGACAAGCGAAGCACACGCACACGGCCTAACCACGAATGCTGAGCAGCTGCCTGCAGCGCCTCAGCATCCACTGGCGATGCAGTCACCACGTCCACCTCGATGCGGCCTTTGAGGTAATGCAGTTGCATCGACTCAATCTCACACAAGCCCCTCCAATCGGATTTCAGTGCGTCTTCGACATGATGTCGTAACGGCCTGAGGCCAGATGGGGCCATTTGGTCTTTATCGGCATCGTCTTCGGGGTCGATGTGGAAGGTGATGTCTTGGATTTCAGGGAACTGGTCGCGCAGTCGCGCAGCCACCCAACAGCCGACCTCGTGACCCTCTGACACCGACACGCGAGGATCCACTTGCAAGTGCATATCGAGCACTGTGTGCCCGCCCATGGTACGCGTCCTTATGTGGTGGATATCGCGGAGCCCGGGCACGCTCAAGGCCGTTTCCCGCATAGCCATCACGGTCTCTTCTGGGAGCGCCGTGTCGACCAATTCTGCCGTCGACTCCATCAACAAGCCAATGGCGATTTTCGCAATCAAGGCCGCGACGACGAGGGCCGCCACCGCATCCAACCATGGATAGCCATAAAACACACCCACCAAGCCGATCAACACAGCAATCGAAGACAAACTGTCGGTCCGTGAGTGCCAGGCGTTCGCTTCTAAGAGTTTGGAATTGAGCTTCCGGGCATAGTGCATGGTGTAGTGGTAGATCCACTCTTTAGAGACGATCGAGGCAACTGTCACGGCGAAAGCCCAGATCCCGGCCTCGACCCACTGACCGCCCTCGAGTAACCGCTCGATGCTGTCGAGTAAAATCCCACCCGCGACGAGCAACAAGACGGCACCCAAGACCAGAGTGCCCAAGGTTTCAAATCGATGGTGCCCATAGGGATGGTTGGCATCTGGGGCTTCCCGACTGACGCGCGCTGCTGCCACCACTAAGACATCGGTACCTAGGTCCGACAAGGAATGGATGCCATCGGCAATCAGGGCCTGACTGCCAGACACCCAGCCCACGCCAATCTTACCGGCGCTCAACAGCGCATCGCAGACTGCACCGATCACGGTCACCCGCGTGATCACTGCCTGATCCGATTGTCTATCGCGTGTCATGCCACCACCCGCTCAATTAACCAATACATCCCGGCTGCACCAATCAACAGCGACACCGGTATCGCCACACGCGCCCGGTACCAGGGTTTATCAAGGACCCACACACCGACGGTGAAATAGGCCAACACAATCAGTGCCAACTGACCAAGCTCCACCCCAAGATTAAAGGACAATAAACCGACCACAAAATCACGTTCTGGAAGACCGAGCTCGGTCAAAATGCCCGCAAACCCAAGGCCGTGCAACAACCCGAACACAAAGACCACCAGAGTGCGTGACCGGGTCACCGCACGGTGCCAACAGTTCTCCACGGCAATGTAGACAATGGATGCGGCGATCAGGGGCTCCACCACAGACACCGGCAAAGTCAGCACCCCATAGAGGCCCGCCGCCAAGGTCACCGAATGCGCCACAGTAAAGGCGGTGACCTGCACCAACAAATCGATCCACCGCTTCGAGATCAAAATCAGGCCCAGAATAAAGACCATGTGATCGATGCCCCGCGGCAGAATGTGGGTAAAGCCGAGCTCGACATAGCTCCACACGATGTCCCAGGTCGAACGGGTCACGGCCCCGTCGAGTGAAAACGGTGGCGAGCGCTCGCCTGTTTTCACAAAGGCCACTTGGGCTTCAGCCCCTTCAGGTAAAAATCGGACTGCGGTGTTCGGATGACGGGGCGCCACCTCATAGACAAACTGATCGGCCCCTTCAGGCAAGCCGCCCACCCATTCGATGAGGGTAAACCGGGGCAACTCCGGGTCAGACTCGTCCAATACCTGCCAACGGACCGCGGTCATAACCACACGCTGCCCCTGGCTCTCAATCACCAACTCAGAGCCAAACCGGCGGATTTCATCGGCCAACGCCTGCTCAAGCGCCTCTGGGGTCAGGGCACGATATCGATCATACTGAGGCGCATTAGGTGAATCGTCGGTGTCACTTAAGGCGGGGTTAATGTCGGCCAACCAGGCTTCAGCATTGGTTTCCAGCGTTAGGGCAATCACGCCGCTGGGTTGCAGCGACATGGTCGCAATGGCCGGTCGGATTTCAT
>CAJXXD010000252.1 GCA_913062835.1 uncultured Gammaproteobacteria bacterium | reverse complement strand
TCTCCCGTTTTCACGTATTGCCCCTCGGCCACAGCCACTTGAGTCACTCTTCCAGACCGTTTTGCGGTTACCGAGGTCAACTTCAACAACCGGCGCGCTTCATCGAGTTGCAATTGCACATCTTGAAGATCAAAGGCGGTTTTCACGCGGTTGCTTTTCACTTGCAGCCAATTTAACTCCGCCTGTTCTTTGGCATCCCGAGTCAACAAATCGCGTGTATTCAGAGTGGCCGCCCGCTCGACCTGCCCCAATCGAAGCGTTTCTTGTTCGGTCAGTAACGACAGGCTGTCTTGTAAATACGCCTCGCGCGCTTTCAAGGTATCGACTCGTAATTGGATATTCTCAGACGCCAAGGTCGCCAGCAGGTCCCCAGCCTGAACGCGATCCCCGATCCGCGCCCGGATGGATCGAACAGTCTCTGCTGTTTCTGCTGGAATAAGCACCGTTTCGCGGGCCACCACACGGGCCGTGGATGCCGTAGTAGCCTGCACTGGCTGCATTGAAGCAATATCCACCACCACCGGCGTGCCCTTGGCCCAGGCCGGTAACGCCACCCAACAAATCACCCAAATTAACGCGCGCATGTCACACTCACCGTCAGTTCACTGAATGCTCTTTATGCGGGGTAAACTTGGTTTTGAAAAGGGCTATTTTCCAACTCAGGAGACTTCGACCGTGAAATACCTACACACTATGATTCGGGTCAAAGATTTAGACGCATCGCTTGCGTTCTACTGCGATGCACTCGGCCTTCAGGAAATCAGACGGGTCGATCATGAAAAAGGCCGATTCACCCTGGTCTTTTTGGCGGCCTCGAACGACGTAGCAAGGGCGATTGAGGAGAAAGCACCCTTGATTGAGCTGACCTACAATTGGGATCCCGAAGAGTACACCGGCGGTCGAAACTTCGGTCATCTGGCCTACCGCGTCGACGATATTTACGAAACGTGTCAGCGGCTGATGGACCACGGGGTCGAGATCGCCCGTCCACCGCGAGACGGGTACATGGCTTTTGTTCGAAGCCCCGATTTAATCTCCATCGAGCTCTTGCAATCAGGGGATCCAAAACCACCTAAGGAACCTTGGAGTACGATGCCAAACATTGGGTCGTGGTGAGAGCCTGCGACTTTGGTACACTCTGACCGTGACTTACAACAAGGAAAACAACCATGAAACTTTCCCACCTATTAAGCGCCCTAGCTTTGGGCGTCTCTGCAAACGTGGCCTTGGCTGCTGATTTACCGAACCCACTGCGTATTGCCACCGAAGGCGCTTACCCTCCGTTCAACGGAGTGGATGCCAATGGCCAACTGATCGGGTTTGACGTCGATATCGCCAATGCACTCTGCGAAGAGATGCAGGCGAACTGCGAACTGGTCGCTCAAGATTGGGACGGAATCATCCCTGCGCTGGTAGCCAATAAATACGATGCGATCATTGCGTCGATGTCGATCACCGACGAGCGGAAGCAAACCATCGATTTCACCAACAAGTACTATTCAAATTACCTCGCGGTGATTGCCCCAACTGATGGCGCCAAAGGCCCCAACGACTTGGCTGGTAAAACAGTGGGCGCACAGCGTTCAACATTGGCGTCGCAATGGGCAGAAGACAATCTGATGGGGCGCGCCAATGTGAAGTTGTACGACACGCAAACCGCTGCCTATGCCGATCTGCAAGCGGGGCGTTTGGATGCCATGGTCTCAGACATCTACCCGGCCATGGATTGGTTAAGCACGGTCGACGGGTTCGCCTTGGCCGGTGACAAGATCGACATCAATGACCAAATCGGCATCGGTATCCGTCAAGGTGAAGAGTCACTCAAAGAGGCCTTTAATCAGGCCATCGACGCCATCCGCGCCAACGGCAAATACGCCGAAATCAACGCCAAATATTTCTCAGCAGATATTTACTAAAGGCGATTAAGCGGGAGCCTACTGGGCTCCCGCAATACTCATGGACACGCTCTCACTGCTTTCATTTGGCCCCAATGGGTGGGCAGACGACCTGCTCTTGGGCGCGGTCATGACCGTGTTGTTGGCGCTTGGGGCTCTGGCGATCGGCTTGGTGATTGCTGCCCTCTTAGCCTTGGCCAAACTGCAGCCTGTCAAAGCACTGAGAGGTGTCGCGCACAGTGTGACACTCATCTTCCGGGGCACCCCTGAGTTTTTGATCATCTTGGTGGTGTTTTTTGGACTCGACATTCTGCTGAATGCCCTCTTATCGGCCTTGGGTTCGGACACCGTGATCAACACTCCAAAATATTGGGCCGGCGCCTTAGGGCTTGGTTTGATATTCG
>CAJXXD010000251.1 GCA_913062835.1 uncultured Gammaproteobacteria bacterium | reverse complement strand
AAGTGCTCGATGGACTCTTCCTCGCCTCAAGCCCCGACGTATTACCCCTGGCTGTGGATGCGCTCAATCAAGGCGATGCTCTGTTTGTATTGGGCTATTCAGGGTGGTCAGAGGGTCAACTTGAACAAGAGATGCAAGGCAATGCATGGCTCAACGTGCCCTGGGATGCCGATGTGATGTTTCAGATGCCCTCATCGGATCGCCAACGGGCCGCATTGGCCCAGCTGGGTATCGATCCAATTCAATTGTCACAAGGGGCAGGGCACGCCTGATGCCACTGATGCTTGGGTTTGATTACGGGTTGGCTCGCATCGGCGTTGCTACCGGTCAAACCCTCACAGGCACTGCCAGCCCACTCGTTGCACTCAAGGCCAATGACGGCATCCCCGTCTGGGATGATGTCGAACGGTTACTAAACGAATGGAAACCCGATGCCTTGGTCGTGGGCTTACCATTACACGCAGACGGCACCGAGAGTGAGATGGCCATTCGTGCCAGAAAGTTTGGTCAACGGCTGCACGGGCGATATGGCCTACCGGTTCATTACATTGATGAATTTGAAAGTACGCGAGAGGCACGGGATCTGACCGGGTATCGTGGCAAAGCCGGTGACCAGGGCGGGGCGCTCGATACCGCGGCCGCCTGTGTCATACTCGAACGATTCTTGGGAGAACACCATGACTGAAATCCGCTCGGCGGCTCAGGTAGAAAAAGCTCTGTCACAACTCACAGATCAGGTCCGTGATGCATTCAGCGAACCCCCTCTGGTGATTGGCCTACATACCGGTGGCGTATGGGTGGCCAACGCACTCTGTCAGCGTTTAGGGTGGCCGAGTCCCGCCACACTCGACGTATCGCTTTATCGTGATGATTTTGACACCACCGGATTAAAGCGCTCCGGGGCCACCGAAGGGATGCCAGCCCAGCTCCAAGGAGATCACATTTTATTGGTCGATGACGTGCTGTTCACCGGACGGACTGTCCGAGCCGCGCTCAACGTGCTCTTCGATTATGGGCGGCCTGGGCGCATTGACTTGGCCATTTTATTCGATCGAGGCGGTCGTGAATTGCCCATTCAACCGAGTTTTCTCGGAGAAGACCTTGGCGCAATGGGGCAATCACGGTGTAAACTCTCCGGACCTGAACCCTTGGTGCTAATTGCACCCCGCTCAGAATAAGGAGAGCCATGCACGGTCCGGCTTCGCTTCAACTCACCCCCGACGGGCGGTTGAAGCATTTATTGACGACCGAAGGCCTTCCCAAATCACTGATTACTGAACTCCTTGATACTGCTGAAAGCTTCTTGTCTTCACAGGGTCAGCCGGTCAAGAAAGTCCCTTTGTTGCGCGGCAGGACTGTCGTCAACTTATTCTTCGAAAACTCTACCCGGACTCGGACCACCTTCGACATTGCGGCGCATCGGCTCAGTGCCGACGTGGTCAATTTGGATATTCGCACCAGCTCGACCGCTAAAGGCGAAACCCTATTCGATACCCTGAAAAACTTAGAAGCGATGCAGGCTGACTTGTTTGTGGTCCGCCACAGCGCCGGCGGGGCACCCTTTTTTATCGCCAACCGGGTGACCCCTCACATCGCAGTCATCAACGCCGGCGACGGCACCCATGCACACCCAACCCAAGGGCTGTTGGACTTGATGACCATCCGCAAACACAAAGGCGACCCTGCCAACCTGTCGGTGGCGATTGTCGGGGATCTAAAGCACTCCCGAGTCGCACGGTCCTTAATCCATGGCCTGAAAGGCATGGGCTGCCCGGATATCCGAGCCATTGGACCCGGAACCTTGTTGCCCAGTGATCTACCCCATTTAGGGGTCCAAACCTTCCACTCGCTGGCCGACGGATTGGCCGGCGTCGATGTCGTGGTGCTACTGCGACTGCAAAAGGAGCGGATGAGCAGTGCCTTGCTGCCGAGTGAACGAGAATTCTTCAACCTGTATGGAATGACCGAAGAACGCCTGAAATGGGCCGATCCCAACGCCATCGTGATGCATCCAGGCCCAATCAATCGGGGCGTGGAAATCGCCAATGAAGTCGCTGACGGGCCTCAGGCGGTGATCCTCGATCAGGTGACCAATGGCATCGCGATTCGTATGGCGGTGATGGCGATGACCCTGTCGACGCAACAGGAGGTCTCCTCATGAGCGTGCTGTTGACCAATATTCGAATCATCTCGCCTGGGTCGCCGCTTCATCAGAAAACCGAAGTCGGTATCGTAGATGGGCGGTTTGTGGATCCCACCGCGGGTCCCTTTGCCGACCAGATCGATGGAAAAGGACGCTGGTTATTGCCAGGGT
>CAJXXD010000250.1 GCA_913062835.1 uncultured Gammaproteobacteria bacterium | reverse complement strand
GTGCGCGTATCGGACCTGCCCTTATTAAAAAACTGCTATTTGGGGCTGCTCAACCGATTGGTCGGTTAATCTTCAACGACATCCACGTCTTCAGCTTGAGGACCTTTGCCGGACTGGCCGAGTACGTAGCTGACCACCATGCCTTCACGCAGCAAGTAGCGATTGCGTCCGCGGATCGAGCGATAGTGCACAAAGATGTCGTCACCATCGTCACCGGTGATGAACCCAAAGCCCTTGGTGGCATTGAACCACTTCACGGTACCCTCTTCCCGCGGTCCGGAGGGCACGGTGGGCCGGGAGACGAAGTGCAACATCAAAGGGCCTAGGATGGTTTGCAAATACAACAAAACCCAGATCACCAGACCAATCAATACGCCTGTCTGCGCCGCACTGCCTTCGGCCGGTGTCATGCCAAACGAGGGCAACAGATACAGAAGCACCCCTGCACCGATGACAGACAGGATCAGAGACAAGAACAGTTGGCGGATCGAATAGCGCATGAGAAACTCCTATTTCACTCGTGAATTGGGTGAGGCCACTTGAGGCAATTTACAAGACAATGAGCCACGAAAGAGACATCCACGAGTTGGAAACTCGCATTGCGTTCCTAGAAGATCAAATTGATCAACTCAATGCACAAACGCATCGCTTGCAACAAACCAACGACCGGCTCACCCAAGAGCTGCATGCATTGGCACAGTGGGTCAAACCCATGATGCAACATTTCTCTGAATTAGGCGAGGTCGATGACTCGGCTCCACCGCCTCATTATTGACAAGGAACCCCATGCCCAATCACTTAGACGCCTGGCTGGCGACCTACCCTGATTTCCCAAAACCCGGCATTTTGTTTTATGACATCGCGCCGATTATCGAAGCCCCCGAACGGCTCACAGCCACCTGTCAGCTGCTCTGCGACACGATCGAGGAATGGCAGCCCGACGTGTTGGTGGGGATCGATTCGCGCGGATTTTTATTTGCCACGCCGGTCGCGGTGCAAATGGGGCTGGGCGTTGTGATGGTGCGTAAAAAAGGAAAACTACCTGGCGCTGTGAAAGAAGCCTCCTACGCGCTGGAATACGGCGAAGCCACGCTAGCAGTCCAGCTTGACCGACAGCTTCAAGGCAAGCGCGTGGTCTTGATCGACGACCTGTTGGCCACGGGCGGCACACTAGCCGCCACCGAATCACTCCTGGCCGAGTGCGGCGCCGAGGTGGTCGGTACAGCCGTATTAATTGAGCTGACGGCACTCGGCGGACGGGCCCGCCTCAAAGCCCCGGTACGGAGCTTGCAGACCTATGCCGATTGAAGCCATGACCCGCCACAACACCCTCTTGGTGGTGGCACTCGAGGATGAACTGCCAAGCAGCTTAGTGGCAGGCTGGAATGTGTTGTACACGGGTGTCGGCAAGGTCAATGCTGCCATAGCCGCCACCGAAGCCGTGATCGCCACCCAACCTAAGCATCTGATTAATTTCGGGACGGCCGGCGCGCTAACCGAGGGCATCAGTGGTCTGCATCGGATCCGCCACCTGGTGCAACGCGACATGGATGTGCGCCCACTCGGCTTTGAGCTGGGTCATACCCCCTTCGATACCACCGGCCACATTGACTTAGGCGGCGACGGCGTAACACTCGGAACCGGGGATCACTTCGTTACCACACCGCCTGAACTGATGACGGATCTGGTAGACATGGAGGCCTATGCTCTGGCCAAGGTCGCACGCACCTTTGGCCTTGAATTTCATTGCTACAAATATGTATCGGATCAAGCCGATGGAAAGGCAGCCGACAGCTGGGCCGAGAATGTCGCACAGGGCGCACGGTTATTTGTTGAGACTGTAATCCACCCGCTTGAGGCGTCTGCTTAAGACGCCTTTCGGGTGTCGTTCTTGCGTTGCTCGGCTTTCTTTAAGGCACGGGCTTTGCGAACCGCTTCCTGGCGACGCTTCAGCGCTTCTTGTTGTAGTCCCACATGCCGTTCGCCACGGCGCTCCGCCAGTTCGATTTGCCGCTGACGCATCGCAAACCGCTCCTTTTGCGCGGGCGTGTGCTCGTCCACGCAGTGATGGCACTGGATACCCATGACGTATTCAGGACGCGCTTTATCTTCGTCTGTGATAGGTCGACGACAGGCATGACACTGGTCGTATTGGCCTGGCTGGAGTTTATGATTCACTGTAACCCGATTATCAAAGACAAAGCACTCGCCTTCCCAGGTACTCTCGGTATGTGGCACTTCCTCGAAGTAATTCAGCACCCCGCCTTTTAGGTGGTATACCTCTTCAAAGCCTTGCTCGAGCAAGTAGCTCGTCGACTTTT
>CAJXXD010000249.1 GCA_913062835.1 uncultured Gammaproteobacteria bacterium | reverse complement strand
GCCGAGGTCAGCAGACTCAAGCACTCATAGACGGCAATGGTCATGGCGATAATGATCAATGCCTGACCTGTATTATTGAGAGTAATCCCGGCCCAGACCGCCACCAATTCCTCATACCCTACGGCCACAGCCAGCGATGAGTTCTTGGTCAGGTTTAGATACTGACTGATGGTCGGTGGGATAATGACGCGAAGCGCTTGCGGGATCACCACCAAGGAAATCGTATTCTTACGTGAAAGACCCAACGCATGAGCTGCTTCCGTCTGCCCATGCGCCACCGACTGAATGCCAGCGCGTACGTTTTCCGCAATAAACGCCGAAGTGTAAATCGTCAGCGCGAACCACAAGCTGAATAATGGCAGAGGCACCTGGCCGCCGCCTTTGAAATTAAATCGACCCAACACCGGCTCATCAAAGCCAAGTGGTGCGCCACAAATCCAATACAGCACATAACCGCCCACCAAAAGTGCGGCTGTGTTGATCCAAAATACCGGCAGACGCTGCCCAGTCGACTCGAATCGCTCGCGCGCTTTCCGCGCAAACACCACCATACCGACGATCAACGCCACCAATAGCGCCATGTAAATCCAAAACCCTGTGACACTTTCAATCACGGGCGTCGGGAAGTGGAATCCACGGGCGTTTAAGAAGAAAGCCCCCATCTCAACCGAGTCTTTCGGGGCCGGGAGGCTCGGCAAGAAAATCGCAAAGTTCCAGAACATGATTTGCAACAACAGCGGGGTGTTGCGGAACATTTCGATGTACCAAAGCGCCACTTTGGAGGCGAGCCAATTGGGCGACAAACGCACCACACCGACAAAAAAGCCGAGCAAGGTGGCTGCGATAATGCCCAATACAGCGATCAGAATGGTGTTCTGAATACCGATGAAGAAGACCTCGAGATACGTGGTCTGCCCCAATGTGAAATCTAAAAACGGACTGAAACCGACTTTAAAACCCGCCACCTCATCAAAGAAAGCAGCGCTGGTCTGAATGCCACGAGCGGCCAAATTGTCCACCGTGGTTTGGAAAATAGAGTAGCCACCGTATAAAACGATCGCGAGCGCCAAGAGCTGCACCACCAGGGCGCGCACTTTGGGATCACGATGCAACGGGATGCGAGTGCGTTCAGTCACGTGTTGTATCCAATGAGTAGAAACGATGACCGGGCTTACGCCCGGTCATGGTCAGTCAGATTAGCGAATGGGTGGTGCGTACAATACGCCGCCACGAGTCCACAGATCGTTTACAGAACCTGCACGTGGGATGCCGATTGGCTCCACCGTACGGGCGTAAATTTCACCGTAGTTACCAACTTGCTTGATCGCGTTGTAAGCCCAATCGGCTGACAGGCCGAGCATTTCACCCATGTTACCTTCGACGCCTAGGATACGAGCGACACCAGGATTGGGTGGGTTGGCTTTCATGGCATCGACATTTTCAGAGGTAATGCCCGCCTCTTCTGCGTTGATCAACGCATACAAAGTGAAAGCTACGATGTCCATCCACTGGTCGTCACCCTGACGCACTACAGGGCCCAAAGGCTCTTTAGAGATGGTTTCAGGCAACAGCACAGCCGCTGAAGGATCAGCCATTTCAGTGCGAAGTGCAGCCAACTGAGACTTATCTGAAGTCAATACGTCACACGCACCGCCTTCAAAACCTTCACGGGTTTGCGTTGAAGTTTCGTAACCAACGGGAGTGAAGTCCATGTTGTTGTTACGGAAGTAGTCCGCCATGTTCAGCTCAGTGGTTGTACCAGCCTGCACACAAATGCTCGCACCATCCAACTCAAGCGCTGACGTGATGCCAGAGTCCTTCATGACCATGAAGCCCTGACCGTCGATGTAGTTGTAGTAGGTGAAGTTCAGACCCAAAGAGGCTTCACGGGTCAGAGTGTGTGTGGTGTTACGAGACAGTACGTCTACTTCACCCGAAGCCAAAGCAGTAAAGCGCTCTTTTGCAGTCAGCGGGATAAAGGTCACTTTGCTCGCGTCACCCAAGACAGCTGCTGCTATCGCGTCACAAATTGCCGCATCGATACCCTGCATACGCCCAGAGTCGTCTGGCGCGGAGAATCCAGGTACGCCACCGCTGACGCCGCATTTCAACTCACCACGTGCCTGCACATCCTCCAGAGTCTGCGCAGATGCTTGAGGCACCTCAACAACTTTTTCGACAACTTGAACTTCTGGCTCTTGGCTACAGCCAACTAGCAAAGCAACGGCAGGGATGCCGACCAATCCCAATCGATTATATTTCATGGATTAACTCCTAAAGCGGTTTGTTTTAGTTTCTTACGGGCCTTGGTTATTTTTAGGCGCACCTTTTTT
>CAJXXD010000248.1 GCA_913062835.1 uncultured Gammaproteobacteria bacterium | reverse complement strand
CATGTGCGTCGCTGCGCCTTGATGGCCAAAGAGCGGGAAAAGAAGGGTGAGCAGGTGACACTGTTTGCGCCGTGTGCAGCCGTGCAGAAGCTGCAGCGGGCGATACCGTTCACAGCTGGATTGACTGTCCATGACTTTGCGACCCACACCACGCCGGAGCGGATCAGACAGGGCTTGCCGGAAGCGATCGAATGGCTGGATCGACTAACGAACCTTGACGACTTTGAGACCGTGATCTGTGACAACCTGCCGGAAATCCTCGCGCATCGAGCTGATGCTATCATCTCAGCTCAATTCTTCTGGCACGACGTGATCGAGGGTGCCGCAAGAGGTTACGCTGAGTATTGCGATCAGCTGCTTGCCCGGCACAAGCCGACGATAATTGGTAACGAGCTGTTCGCCATGGACGCGGTGCGGAGGCAGCCGGGCTTTGCACCCGTGGGCCTCTACAAGAATCCCGAACTGATCGTCGCAGCTGAGGCCACCCCGCCTGAGCAGCGCACGGATCTGTTGATAACAGGTGGGACCACCCCAACGGTGCGGGCACAGTTGCAACGAGTCGTTTATGAACTTTTGCAGACGGGGCCAGAGCCATACGAGCGTGTGCACGTAGATCCGGAGTTGATGCCCGAGAAAGCACCGATCTGGATGCTTAAGGCCGATTTTACAGTGGCGATGTATTGCAAATTGAAGGCAGCGGTGTGTCGGCCGGGGCTTGGGGTTGGGGCTGACCTAAAGACGGTGGGTGCAAAGATTATACCAATATTCGAACAGGATAATGCAGAAATGATCCATAACGCAAATAAATTGAATCTTTAGCCACGGATCACTACTACTCAATCATACAGGGAATTGAATTAATTGATTATTCAAGTGAAGTTTTTGCGCCCAAGTGGGATTGAAGCGCATAAAGATTGGATATTTTGAATATTGAGACCGACAAAATCTGTTGGCATGTAAATATTGAAGCTTTTTTATGGCTTGTTGTCTGATGACAACCATCAACACCTTTATTAGACTAGACTCAAGTGAATCAAGCCTATCAATTATTTTTAGAGCGAAATTTTTCTCAGTCCGGCCTAATGTAAGATAAAATGAAAGCAATCATCCTCGCCGGCGGTCTGGGTACGCGCCTTTCTGAAGAGACTGACCTCAAGCCCAAGCCTATGGTCGAAATCGGTGGTAAGCCAATTCTTTGGCATATAATGAAAACATATTCCGTGCATGACGTGAATGATTTTATTATTTGCTGTGGCTACAGGGGTTACGTGATCAAGGAGTATTTTGCGAATTACTTCTTGCATATGTCGGATGTGACATTTGATATGTCTACAAACAATATGGAAGTGCATCAGCGTAATGCGGAGCCTTGGCGAGTGACCTTGGTTGACACGGGTGAAGATACGCAAACCGGTGGTCGTCTGAAACGCGTATCGGATTATGTCAAACATGAAGACGCATTCTGTTTTACATATGGCGATGGTGTGAGTGATGTTGATATCAACGCATTGATTAACTTTCACAAAAGTCACGGCAAATTGGCCACAGTGACTGCTGTTACGCCAGCCGGGAGGTATGGGGCTCTCGAGAGAGCGGGGGATCAAGTCACTGGCTTTACCGAAAAGCCGCGCGGTGATGGTGGGCTCATCAATGGTGGTTACTTTGTGCTTTCGCCGAAATGCCTTGATCTCATCGAGGGTGACGAAATGTCTTGGGAATCCGTTCCAATGAACGCGCTTGCCTCGCAGGATCAATTGATGGCATACGAACACCGAGGCTTTTGGCAACCAATGGACACGCTACGAGAAAAGCATTTATTGCAAGCCTATTGGGACAGCGGTAAGGCACCTTGGAAGAAATGGGACTGAGCTCGGTGGCACAAAAAACCAATCCAGATTTCTGGCGCGGTAAGCGCGTTCTGCTTACCGGGCATACCGGTTTTAAAGGCAGTTGGCTTAGTCTGTGGTTACAATCGTTGGGGGCGACTCTACGCGGAATCGCTCTAGATCCGCCAACAGCCCCGGCTTTGTTTGACGTCGCTCGTGTCGCGGAAGGTATGGAACATCGCATTGTCGACATTCGTGACTTTGCTGCTGTGAAGACGCAAATGGATGAGTTCCAACCGGAAATCGTCATCCATATGGCGGCACAGCCATTAGTCCGCTATTCCTATAAAGAGCCGATCGAAACTTATGCTACGAATGTCATGGGAACGGTTCATGTGCTTGAGGCGGCTCGGCACGCAGGCTCTGTGAAGGCCGTGATCAATGTCACGACAGATAAGTGTTACGAAAACCGTGAGTGGGGTTGGGGCTATCGTGAAAATGAACCCATG
>CAJXXD010000247.1 GCA_913062835.1 uncultured Gammaproteobacteria bacterium | reverse complement strand
CGATGCCACGCATGTTGTTCACCACCAAGGTCGCCAAGGCTTCGCCTTCAACATCCTCAGCAATCAACAACAAAGGCTTTCCGGCCTTTGCGACGCCTTCCAGAATTGGAATCAGGTCCCGGATGTTCGAAATCTTCTTGTCCACCAACAGAATGAACGGATCTTCGAGTTCAGCCGACATGTTGTCTTGGTTGTTGATGAAATACGGTGACAAATAACCGCGATCGAACTGCATGCCTTCAACCACATCCAACTCGTCATCGAAGCCAGAGCCTTCCTCTACGGTGATCACACCGTCTTTTCCGACCTTCTCCATGGCTTCTGCGATGATGGCACCCACGCCTGCATCGGAGTTCGCAGAGATGGTGCCCACCTGAGCCACGCTCTTCGAATCAGCACAAGGCTTCGCCATGCCGCCAATCGCTTCAACGGCTGATTTCACCGCCTTGTCGATACCGCGCTTCAAATCCATTGGGTTCATGCCAGCCGCCACTGACTTCAAGCCTTCGTTTACGATCGCTTGCGCCAGTACGGTTGCTGTGGTGGTGCCGTCGCCGGCGACGTCAGAGGTTTGTGAAGCCACTTCCTTCACCATCTGAGCGCCCATGTTTTCGAACTTGTCTTCTAACTGAATTTCTTTGGCAACCGATACACCGTCTTTTGTCACGGTCGGCGCACCAAACGACTTATCCAGAACCACGTTGCGGCCCTTCGGACCCAGAGTGGTCTTTACCGCATCGGCCAGAATATTCACGCCGGCGAGCATGCGCTGGCGAGCTTCATCCCCAAATTTTACGTCTTTAGCTGTCATTTTTTGAAAATCCTTTTGTCTGGGAGTCTTACTTTTCGATCACACCAAGAATTTCTGATTCATTCATGATCAGAAGTTCTTCACCGTCTACCTTGATGGTGTTCGAGCCAGAGTACTGACCGAAGACCACGTGATCGCCTGCCTTGACGGCCATAGCACGCACTTCACCGTTATCCAGTGGCTTGCCTGTACCGACGGCTACGACTTCACCGCGATTTGGTTTCTCAGCTGCTGATCCCGGCAACACAATGCCACCGGCCGTTTTAGTTTCCTCTTCCATGCGACGAATCACGACGCGATCGTGGAGTGGACGAATGTTCATTTCTGATATCTCCGAATTTTTTAAAATGAACTCAGGCTTGCGCCTTCCCTCGACCCACCCAACCCAATGAGTTGGAACGCTTTCCTTAGCTCACCTGTGGGGGGTTAACCGCCAGGGACTACCTGTCCCCAGGACAGAGCGGTTAATGCGGACAGGACAGTTTTTTTCAACAGTCGAACTAAAATTTTTCCTCATCGACTCGACGATAGTCGCCCTCGATGATGATTTTGTCGCGGTATCGATCGATCAATCGGAACAGCAACCAGTGGCGGGTTTGAGGAATCAGTAAAAGGAATCCAAGCGTATCTGTCACAAAGCCAGGGGTAAGAAGCAGCGCGCCACCGACTGCGATCATCACGCCATTGACCAGTTCAGATGCAGGGATCGCTCCGTGATCCATTTTACGGCGGGCACTCAAGAGCGTTGCTAAGCCTTGACGCTTCAATAAAGACAGACCCACTGTGGCCGTGAGCACGACCAACGCAATAGTCGGCAATGCACCGATCTGGGATCCCACCTCAATCAAAATCCACATTTCGACGATGGGCACCAGGACAAATAGAAACAACGGCATACCAACCCCCTTTCACACAGCATACCGATTTGCCCGCCCATCACCAAAGAGGGGTGGCATTTTTTTGCAGTGCAACTAAACTTCTCAGGAATTATTGCAATGCAACATATTTTGCGCACGCATCCTGACACGAGGAATTGACATGCATTTGAAAGGTAAAGTGATTGTGATCACAGGCGGCGGCCAGGGACTCGGCCGTGCAATGGCACTCCGTTTGGCACCTAAAGCGCCTCATTTGGCGTTGATCGACATGAACGCGGAAAAGCTCGACGAAGCCAAAGCACAATGCGAAGCACTTGGCGCCACCGTATCCACCCACGTATGCAACGTGGCCAGTGAATCCGACGTCGATACCACCTTCGCTGCTATCTCAGACAGCCAGGGTCGACTGGATGCCGTGGTAAATAATGCAGGGATTACGCGCGATGCGCTGTTTTTGAAAGTCAAAGAAGGCCAAGTTGAAAAGCGCATGAGCTTAGAGCATTGGCAGCAAGTCATTGACGTCAACCTTACCGGCGTTTTCCTGTGCGCCCGTGCCGCTGCTACCGAAATGGTCAAAGCTGGTCAGGGTGGCTGCATCATCAACATTTCATCGATTTCACGCCACGGCAACATGGGACAGACCAACTACACC
>CAJXXD010000246.1 GCA_913062835.1 uncultured Gammaproteobacteria bacterium | reverse complement strand
CTACATTTGTGCGATGGCTGTTGTATCTTTTCAAGGTCGGTTGACGTGGAGTTCACAGCCCAGTAGGCGCCCCTATGTGAATGAAGCGAGGGCAAGACGACTGAATTGCACCAATCCCGACTCTTTGCCCGGACCGGGTGTCGTTTCCCGGTCTACCACGCGTTCAACGAATGAGTCGGTGGTTCCAACACGAGCGTCAGAGAGCGCATCAGAAAAGCTTAGACGCGCGTCCGCTATGAGTGACACCGGGCTGTGTAGTGCAGCGGTTTTTCGAGGTAACTGGGACACACGTAGTGATTTTTTGCCTTTTGTGTCTGAGGCGAAGCGTCGGGGTCTTACGTGCGGTGTGGGCTCTGATGTGAGAACCGTTGCCACTTCGGATCGTGTTACGTCCTCGACTGATGAGCGTATCTGTAAAATTGCAACGACTAAATCGGGTAACGGATGGGTGTGGAGTTCTGCTGATGCCTTTGCTCCATATGTTCGAGAGGCTAGAAGACGCGGTTTGACATGTGGTGTGAGCTCGGCTCCAAGCCGAAATGTTGCCGCTAGCCAGCAAGAATCTGAACGAGTCAGGATGCTCGAGGAGCGCCTTGCGAGGCTTGAGGCGGAGAATGCGGCAACACAGCGGGCGATATCGCAGGATACGCAGACCCCGGTGGTCAACATTATGTCCGCGGAATCTGAAGGAGCTCGTGGAACGCTCTCTGGGGTGGCATCAGATAATACCGGGATCGCAGAGGTGCTTGTAGATGGCCAGCCGGTTGCTGTGGACTCGAATGGCCGGTTTACGGCTTCGACCTTCGTCCCGTCTGAAGGTATTGAGGTTCAAGTCACGGCTTATGACTTGAATGGTCTCTCTGCAACACAAACGATTCGATTAGAGCGTGCGAAGCGTAAGCAACAAGCGCGACGTCTTGCCGCAGTAAACCCCCTGATTGGACCAAGGCAGAGTCAATCACTCGATCGTGCTGCCCTGATTATTGGTCTTGAGGAGTATGAGGCCTCTGCACCTGCTCAGTTTGCATCGCGTGATGCCCAGATGTTTGCTGACTATGCCCGAGAGAAGTTGGGCATCCCTGACACCAATATTAAGGTGCTGACGGACTCTGGAGCTGGTGAGCGCAACATACTCGAGGCATTAAGAGTATGGCTACCTCAGGCCGTTAAACCCAACACAACCGATCTGTATGTCTTCTATGCAGGTCACGGGATGCCGACTGCGGACGGTTCCTCTGCATACCTTGTACCCTACGATGGAGACGTACGGTTCCTTGAAGACACTGCGATCTCTCGGAAGCGTTTCTTCGATGAGGTTGGGGCCGCCAAACCACGCTCTGCGACCTTCTTCTTTGACAACTGTTACTCAGGGGCAACCCGTTCCGAACAGCTTCTATTAGCATCCCGTCCCCTCAATATTAAAGTCCGAGACTCTGATATTCCCGAAAATTATCTTGTCTTCACGGCTGGTGAATCGAATCAGACTGCGGGTGTGCTTGATGAAGTTAGGCATGGCAGATTCTCTTACTTTGTCTTCAAGGGTCTAGAGGGTGAGGCGGATGCCAACTCAGATGGGAAGATCAGTGCGAGAGAACTGCACAGGTACGTGAGAGAGTCTGTTGGAAGGTTCTCAGCGGGTGCCCAGACGCCAACGATGTTGGGTGACGGAAGTAGGTGGGTGTTGCGGTGAGATATTTAGTTTTTTTCTCGGTGGTGTTAACTCTCGCTGGCTGTCAAAGTAACGTTAAGCCCATTTCCACTTTGAGCGACATTTCCACTTTGAGCGACCATACAGTTTGTTTTCGCGCGGCAGATAGAACCGGTGGTCAAACTCGATGGACACAAACCGCCAATTTGCAAATATTTGTTCTAGAAGCTAAGAGGCGTGGTCTGCAGTGCGGGGTTCGCACAATAAGTGGAGCTACCCAGAAGTCATTTGCTGATCGACTGCCAGAAAGGTGTACATCCGATATGGGTGTAAATCGAATACTTGAGGTCGGTCGAAAATACAGATTCGGCCTAGACACCAAACCAAATCAACTAAGAGCGATTCAGTGCCTTAATTTGGCTGGTGTCTTAGGTAAAAGCTCAGGATATCGCCAAATCGCAGAAATGTATGATGAGGGAAGTGGTGTCCCAAAAAATGAGATTCAAGCCCGAAAGTACCATCAATTAGCGGCAGACATGGGTGATCCAGCGTCAATAAATTGGCTCAAAGAACGTTACGGAAAAGAAGTTGAAGAGAAACAAATCGCTGGGACCAATAGTGAAAGATCTAACGTTATGCGTCAGGTCCCAGAGGCGGGTAGTGAGAGACTGGCTGTTGAACTATCTGAATTCAACGCGCTCAAGG
>CAJXXD010000245.1 GCA_913062835.1 uncultured Gammaproteobacteria bacterium | reverse complement strand
GGACATCATTACCACCTCGATCAATACGCGTTGTATTGTCATTGAAGCCAGAGATCGCGAAGACGCATTGGATGTGATTAACCGGATTGCTCCGGAGCACTTGGAGTTGTGCGTGGATGATCCGGAATCTTTGTTGCCCGCCATTCAGCATGCGGGTGCGATTTTTATGGGGCGTTATACGCCTGAGGCGCTGGGCGATTACTGTGCCGGTCCCAACCACGTGTTGCCCACGTCGGGTACGGCGCGCTTTGCGTCACCACTCGGTGTTTATGACTTCGTAAAGCGGTCTTCGGTGATCCATTGCTCTGCTGAAGGTGCTCGCCGCATCGCGCCTGTCGCCTCCACTTTGGCGGTATCTGAAGGCTTGACTGCCCACGCAAGGTCTGCGGATTACCGTCGATGAACCGAACGGCTTATATCGAACGATTGGTGCCCGCGACGGTTCGATCAGGTGCCTCCTATCCGGTGCCCAACTCAGAGGGGATGATCAAGCTCGATGCGATGGAAAACCCCTATCCTTGGCCCTCTGATCTGCAAGCCGAATTTGCAACCGCGCTCAGTCAGTGTGCACTGAATCGCTATCCCGACCCGAAAGGCGCTGCGATTCGGGAGCCTTTAGCGACATGGTTAAATCTTCCGTCCTCGTTGGACCTCTTGTTTGGAAATGGCTCGGACGAAATCATTGGTCTGTTGATTTCCCTGCTGATCGGTTCCGGCCGGTCGGTCTGCGCCCCTGATCCAAGCTTTGTGATGTTTCGTGTGGTGGCCGAGCAATATGGCGTGCCATTTCATGCGTTGCCATTGGACGACCGATTTGATGTTGATTTGGATGGCTGGCGGGCTGAGCTGGAAACCAAAAATCCAGGGGTTATTTTTGTGCCGCAGCCAAATAATCCAACCGGTAACTTGTTTGACCCTGCACGTCTGATACAGGTGATTGAGTCAACCGATGCCTTGGTGGTGATCGATGAGGCCTACACTGCGTTTACTGACTCTGATTGCCTGAACTGGGCGGCTGAGTATCCAAATGTGGTGGTCATGCGCACTCTGTCAAAGGTGGGCCTGGCCGGCGCACGGTTTGGACTGCTGATTGGCGCACCTGATTGGATTGCTGAATTCGACAAGATTCGCCTGCCGTACAACATCAACAGTTTGACTCAGGCGGCAGTAAAGTACGCGCTCACCCATGCAGAAGTGCTTGAGTCGCAAAGCCAAGCCATTCGGTCTGAACGGGTACGACTGAGCGCGCTGTTGGGTGATCGAGGCTTCTCGGTGTGGCCCTCAGAGGCCAACTTTGTGGTCGTTGACACATCCCCTGTGGCTTACGATGCGCGCGCGCTGTTTGAAGGTCTCAAAGCGCGAGGCGTGCTGATCAAATGCTTGGACGGCTCGCATCCGAGACTTAAGGGCACACTCCGCATCACTGTCGGCCAGCCTTCAGAGACCGACGCCTTGATGGCGGCTCTTGATCAGTTGCTAGCGGGCGGGCGCTGACCCACGATCACCGTGCGTTCAATGGGTTGACCGTTACGCAGCAGTCGTAATGATAATTCGGCACCCGGTTCAAGCTCCGCCACCTGATTCATCGCAACACGTCCATCAACAACCTTTTCGCCGTTAATGTGGGTCAGGATATCCCCAGGCAAAATATCGGCCAGTGCCGCAGGGCTTCGACGAAACCCCCCGGCGATCAAGACGCCCGCATCTCGGCTTACCCCAAATGAGCGCGCCAGCTCGTCGGAGATGGGTTGAGTCTCAACCCCTAGCCAGCCACGAATTACTTGACCGTATTGGATCAGTTCGTCCATCACTTCTGTGGCAAGAGAAGAAGGGATGGCAAAGCCGATGCCATTCGAGCCGCCACTTCGGGTGAAAATTGCGGTATTGATGCCAATCAGTTCGCCGCGCAAGTTGATCAGTGCGCCGCCTGAGTTACCCGGATTGATGGCCGCATCAGTTTGGATGAAGTTTTCGTAAGTCGAAACACCGACTTGGTTTCGACCCGTGGCGCTCAGGATACCCATGGTGACGGTTTGCCCGACCCCAAAAGGGTTGCCAATCGCAAACACCAAGTCGCCGACGCGTCCCGGTGAGGTGTTAAGTACCAGCGCAGGGAGATTCGGTAGGTCAATTTTCAAAACAGCTAAATCGGTATCTGGATCAGTGCCTACGGTCATCGCTTTGGCCACGCGACCGTCTCGCAGCTCCACCACAATGTCGTCTGCATTGGCGATCACATGATGATTAGTCAGGATGTAACCACCGGTCGAGACGATGACGCCAGAACCAAGACTCGATTCCATGCGCTTCCGAGCCGGCTCCCCGGGTAGATTGAAAAACCGTTGGAAGAACGGGTC
>CAJXXD010000244.1 GCA_913062835.1 uncultured Gammaproteobacteria bacterium | reverse complement strand
GACTCTGTGATCCGGTCATTTGTATGGCTGAAGGCACAGTCCTCGCCGAGGGCACAGTAGACGACGTGAAAAACAACGAACAGGTGATCGAGGCCTATCTCGGCACAGGCTTGAAACATAAGCGAACCGCATGAGCTTTTTAATCGGACAACACATGACCGGAGGCTATGGGGCCGCAGATATTCTTCATGACTGCACCATTGGCGTGGAGAAAGGCGAAATTGCGGTCATTGTCGGACCCAATGGCGCCGGCAAATCCACCGCCATGAAAGCGGTATTTGGCATGCTTCCTTTGCGGAAAGGTCAGGTGCTGTTCGACGGCGAAGACGTCACCCAACTCAAGCCGCAAGAGCGGGTCGTGAAAGGAATGGGCTTCGTCCCTCAAACACACAATGTGTTCACCTCCATGTCTGTCGAAGAAAACTTGGAGATGGGTGCCTTTATTCGCACCGACGATATCCAAGATTCTATGGCGCAAGTCTATGACTTGTTTCCCATCCTTAAAGAAAAAAGGAAACAGCCCGCTGGTGAACTCTCCGGCGGTCAACGTCAGCAAGTCGCGGTCGGTCGTGCCCTAATGACCCATCCCAAGGTCTTGATGCTTGACGAGCCCACCGCTGGGGTCAGTCCGATTGTGATGGATGAGTTGTTTGATCGAATCATCGAAATCGCTCGACTCGGTGTCGCGATCTTGATGGTCGAACAAAACGCCAAACAGGCCCTGGAAATTGCAGACAAAGGCTACGTTCTGGTTCAGGGACATAATAAATTTACCGACTCCGGGGAAGCGCTCTTAGCCAATCCCGAAGTCCGACGCGCATTTTTGGGAGGCTAAATGACGGATGTCTTAAATGCGCTGACGCTCTTGGCTAACTTCTTGATCGTCCCCGGGCTGACCTATGGCTCTCAATTGGCCTTGGGTGCTTTGGGTGTCACCTTGGTGTATGGCGTATTGCGCTTCTCCAATTTTGCACACGGCGAGACGATGGCCTTTGGTGCCATGCTTACCATCCTGGTGACCTGGGGATTCCAAAGCATGGGCATCTCGGCAGGCCCGCTGCCGACTGCACTGCTGGCGCTGCCCATTGGAATCATCGGGACCGCTCTGTTTACCTTATTCATTGATCGTTCGGTCTACGCGTACCATCGGAAACGCAAAGCCAGTCCTGTTATTTTTTTGATCGTCTCAATCGGCGTGATGTTCGTGATGGGCGGCCTGATTCGATTCATCATTGGCCCCGATGATCAAATCTTCTTCGATGGCACCCGATTTATCATCTCAGCCCGCGAGTTCCGTCAGATAACTGGGCTCGATGAAGGTTTAGCGCTTCGGATGACACAAGCCATCACCGTGGTGACCGCAGCCGTCATTGTGTGCCTCTTATTTTGGTTCTTAAACCACACCCGCACCGGCAAGTCGATGCGTGCGTATTCGGATAATGAGAACCTCGCCCTGTTGTCTGGCATCAATCCAGAGCGCGTGGTTTTAATCACCTGGATCTTGGTAGCCGCCTTAGCGACCGTCGCAGGTACGCTGTATGGGCTCGATAAGAGTTTCAAGCCTTTTGTGTACATGCAGCTTTTGCTCCCGATCTTTGCATCCGCCATTGTCGGTGGGGTAGGCAATCCTGTGGGCGCCATCGCCGGAGGCTATATCATCGCCTTTAGCGAGCTGATCCTCACCTTTGCCTACAAGAAAGTCATTCAGTACCTTGCGCCCGGAGATTTGGAACTGGATTCGTTGATGCAGATTTTAGGTACGGACTACAAAATCGCGGTGAGCTTTATCATCCTGGTGATCGTGTTAATCATACGGCCCACCGGTCTCTTCCAGGGGAAAACACTGTAATGACGTCTTCATTCTGGTCGAACTACCGCACCCCAAGCCTTTTTGCCCTAATGGCGGGGCTCTTAATCGCTGTTGGTGTGATGCAGAGTTGGTCAGTGTCTCTCACCATCCTCAACATGTGCCTCATCAGTGCAATCATGGCCCTAGGCGTCAACATGCAGTGGGGCTATGCCGGGTTATTTAATGTCGGGGTTATGGGCTTCGCTGCTTTGGGAGGTCTCGCCGGCGTCTTGATTTCTATGCCGCCTGTGACTGAGGCCTGGCAAGCCGGCGGCGTGGGCATTCTCTCGGGCTTGGTAATTACGTTTGCCACGGTCATGGCCTGCTTGATCGCCTGGCCCCGCATCCAGCATCTGAAAAGTCGGTATTTCATCGTGCTGGCCATCATTGTGGTGGGCTATGCACTCTTGCGTGTCTTTTTTGATCCGGGCGTGGATGCCGTTGAATCGATAGACCCCTCTGTCACTGGGTATCTAGGCGGTTTGGGTCTACCTATTCTGCTGTCGTGGCCTGTTGGG
>CAJXXD010000243.1 GCA_913062835.1 uncultured Gammaproteobacteria bacterium | reverse complement strand
CTTTTACAGGGAACCTGGCTTAACCGCGTCGGTCACAGGCAATGCCAAACAGTTAGCCGGTAAAGCATTGTCGTTTAACAACATCGCCGATACGGATGCAGCACTCGAGTGCGTGCGCCAATTCGATATGCCCGCCTGTGTCATCGTAAAACATGCCAACCCCTGTGGGGTCTCGGTGGCATCCGATATTCTCACAGCCTACGAGCGTGCCTTTGAAACCGACCCTACCAGTGCCTTCGGAGGCATCATCGCCTTCAATCGGCCCTTGGACGCGCGAACCGCCTCGTACATCCTTGAACGGCAGTTTGTCGAAGTCATCATCGCGCCAGGCGTCGAATCCGGCGTCGTCGATTTATTTGCAGCCAAACCCTCAGTTCGCCTGCTTGAAGTCGGCGAACTAAGTCAGGCGGCAAGTCAATTAGATTACCGCCGTGTGCAAGGTGGGTTGTTGGTTCAAGACACCGATACCGGGGTCCGCACACTGTCCGATCTGACCTGTGTCACGGAGGTAACCCCTTCCTCGGCTCAACTGAATGATCTGCTGTTTGCATGGCAAGTCGCGAAATTCGTGAAGTCCAATGCCATCGTATATTGCAAAGACGGCCAAACCATCGGTGTCGGCGCAGGCCAGATGAGTCGGGTGTATTCCGCACGTATTGCCGCGATTAAAGCGGCCGATGCAGGCTTGACCGTCGCAGGATCGGTGATGGCTTCCGACGCCTTCTTTCCGTTTCGTGACGGTATCGATGCGGCCGCTGAAGCGGGCATCAAAGCCGTAATTCAGCCCGGCGGCTCGATTCGTGACGATGAAGTCATCGCAGCCGCCAACAGCCACGGCATTGCCATGGTCTTCACCGGCATGCGACATTTCAGGCATTAAGGATTTTTGACATGCAGCTTTTAGTCATCGGCGGCGGTGGCCGCGAACACGCGTTGGCCTGGAAACTGGCAGCCTCACCCCGAGTCAGTCAGGTATTCGTAGCGCCCGGCAATGCCGGCAGTGCGCTTGAGAACAAGGTCACCAATATCAACATCGACCCACTGGATATTCCCGCGCTGATTGAGTTCGCCAAGGCAAATGAAATCGCCTACACCGTGGTCGGTCCCGAAGCACCCCTTGTCGCTGGGTTGGTCGATGCGTTTGAAGCCCAAGGACTAGCCTGCTTTGGACCGCGCCAAGATTGCGCACAACTGGAGGGCTCGAAAGCCTTCACCAAAGACTTTCTCGCACGTCATCAAATCCCGACCGCCGCATATGAAACCTTCACGGATCGGGCAAAAGCCCACGCGTATCTCGACCAAGTCGGTGCGCCCATTGTGATCAAAGCCGACGGCTTAGCAGCTGGCAAAGGCGTGATTCTCGCGCAGACCCTCGATGAAGCCAAAGCAGCCGTCAGCGACATGCTCGAAGGCAACCAATTTGGGGAAGCCGGGCATCGCGTGGTCATCGAAGAGTTCCTAACCGGAGAAGAAGCAAGCTTTATTGTGATGGTCGATGGATCCGATGTATTACCCCTAGCCTCTTCTCAGGATCATAAAGCCGCATACAATGGCGACACGGGTCCGAATACCGGTGGCATGGGCGCCTACTCGCCTGCCCCTGTGGTGGATCAAGTCTGCCACAACCGAATCATGGCTGAAGTCATCCAGCCCACTATCAAAGGCTTGGCCGAGGACGGCTTACGATACCGCGGTTTTCTTTACGCAGGGATCATGGTCACCGCAGATGGCACACCCAAAGTACTCGAATTCAATTGCCGCTTTGGCGACCCTGAGACCCAACCTATTTTGTTTCGTTTGAAAAGCGACTTACTGGATCTCATCGAGGCCGCATGCCATGGCCGGCTGAATAATGAGATCGCATCTTGGGATGCTCGGGCGGCCCTGGGCGTGGTCATGGCGGCACCGGGCTATCCAGGTGACTACCCCAAGGGTGCACCGATTTCTGTGGGTTCTGACCAACCAGACACCAAGGTGTTTCACGCAGGCACAACGCTCAAAGATTCGACGCCCGTCACCTCAGGCGGTCGGGTTCTGTGCGTGACCGCACTTGGACAGACCGTCAGTGAGGCACAAACGAAAGCCTATCAACGAATCGATAGCATCTCGTTCGACGGTGCCGAGTTCAGAACGGATATCGGCTATCGCGCCATTGCGCGTGAGGGTTAATCCGACAGATGCCAAGGCAGGGGTCCGCCCAGGGCGATCCCCTCAGGAGTAATTTGAGTCGATAGGGCGTGGAAATGGACTCCCGCGCTGACAGCAAGACCACAGGCTTCTGAGAACTTAGGGTCAACCCAGCATGCGGGCTCAACGGTCCGAATACCTGCATGCATGGCGACCCATACCAAGTGCGTTTCAACACCTTCA
>CAJXXD010000242.1 GCA_913062835.1 uncultured Gammaproteobacteria bacterium | reverse complement strand
AAACGACGACGTCGACCCCAACCATCGCGCCAGATACGTCTGCCGATCCCGCCGAGAACGCGATGTGCATAAAGAAGGGGTGGCAATCTCTCAAAGGGCGCAATTGCCGGGATGCCGAACTTTGTCGCAATAGTCACATCCTGTCGCTGCCCGACCAGAAAGCGACCGAGTTCTCGCTCCGCCATACCCTCGCCATACATCCGCGCCGTATCAAAATGCGTAAAACCCGCGTCCATTGCTGCGCTTAATAACGCCTGACGACCGCGTGAGCGTGACGCGTGATGCAGCGAGGCTGTTCCGAAACCCAACCGAGCGGCTTGCAGATCGGTGCCTGGCAAAAGAATTTGTTGCATTTTCAGTATCAGCGCGAGGCGATCAGATGAGCGGGATGGGGCCAGCGGATTCCGAAAACATGGAGCAACAATGTTTTTTCGATCTGTTTCAGACGTGAGCTCTCTCCTCGCTCACCAAGCAAGCCAAAGTGTACTTCGATGCCGATGCACCGTAGTCGTGGATCATCCAGCAAGTCCTGCATACCGTCTATCACTGCTCTCTCATGCCTCTCGACATCAATCTTGACCAGATTTTGAAAAGGCAGCATCACCGCTTCGAACCAGAGAAGAGGCATAGCGAACAGAGACCTGTACCCCTTCCCCCCCAATTTTTTGTTGGTATGACACGATGGGTAGACGCAAGCGGGTCATGATGAAGTTCCATGCTGATCTGACCATCTTCAGTACCGACAGCCACATTCATCGAGTAGACCTACGCGAGATAGAAACTTTTCGGTGTCCAATCCAAGTTTAACGCTGATATCCCTAACTATATCACCCTGACACACTTGCGGCATGCAAAGCGGGGCCGTAATGGTCCTCGTATTTACGATTGGTAATTAATGAACCGACTAGTCGATTTAAACCAAGGCTCCTCGTATCGCTACGCATACGTATTATCCAAGGTGATGTCAATATCACAAGATTCTCATTAACTGGAACCGGAACGCAGTAGACGCTTTCTTGTCACTTTAGCAGGGGTACCACATGCAACGACCCAGGATGGAAGATCACCAAACACACTAGACCGCGCTAAGACGATTGCACCATCTTCAATGTGAACCCCGGGCCCAACAAAAACATCAGCTGTTAGCCACACACGATCACCGAGTTTTATTGGGGCAGTGACCAATTGCATTTGAGGCCGATACTCTATAGACGGATCTGTGTAATCATGGGTGGCAGTACATAAATAGCTGTATTGACTTACCGTAGTAAAAGATCCAATCACCACCTTGTCTACGCAGTAGCAATCGACATTAGACGCCAATGTACTATGATTACCCATTTCAAGATTCCAAGGTGCCCATACTCTCGAAGAAGGGTATAGGTAAGCCGGCTTACCGATTTTTGCGCCAAAAACGCGAAGCAAAAATCGACGCCAAGCATGAAGAGGCGTTGGACTAGGTCGGTATAGCATCGCCCATACAATATTCCACACGAGACGCGCGAGCTTGTTTTTCGGGCTAACCGATGAGATTCGATACCTTGGATTCACGCGATGAAACTCATAAAACCAAGCGACGGTGGATATTTCGTGCCGCCACAAGTATGTCGTGAATTTCCGCAGGAGGGATCAATTGACGCAGCATCATTAATTTCAATCCAAGCGGATGCAGTCAGGCACAGGTCCCTGCCCAAGCACCCAGCGATAGGCATCTAACATCTGGCCAGCGATCACTGACCAGTCATATCGCTGCACATACTCACGCCCGCGCACGCCCATCTCGACCAAATCTTCAGCCGGCAGGGCGATGGCCTCCGTCAGGGCGTCCCGCAACCCTGCCTCGCTCGGGTCAACCCACCACCCGCAGTCGTAGGTGCGCAGATCCTCCCAAGGCGTACCGGTCGTCGTAATCACAGGGAGCCCTTGCGACAGCGCTTCCGCGACCACGACACCAAAGTTCTCGCTGAAGGTGGGCAAAATAAACAAATCGGCACCACGGTAGACGGCCCACTTGGCACGATCATCGAACTCACCCAAGTACTGCACTTGGTCGCTGATCCCGAGCCGTTCCGCCAACGCAAGCACAAACGCCAGGTGTCCGCCTTCATCGGGCCCAGCGAGCTGTAGTATCCAACCCGTCGGCTGGACCTTTGCCCAAGCCCCGAGCAGATTCTCCAAACCTTTTTTTGGATGGATTCTGCTCAGAAAGAGGGCATGGCGGATCGCTCTGGAAGCGGCAGTCTCAGCGGCAGAGGGCCATTGCCCTTCCACAAGATCAACACCGTTCGGAATCACTGCAATCGGCTGACGAAGCCCGAAGCGCCGAAGGTTCTCGGCCTCTTGCTCGGCAGTCGCAACCAAGAGCGCAGCTG
>CAJXXD010000241.1 GCA_913062835.1 uncultured Gammaproteobacteria bacterium | reverse complement strand
CGCCATGCCATGCGTACCCATATAACCAATGACAAACTTGGCCTGCAAATTAAATTCATTTTGTAAGACTGGATCGCGCTCGGTGGGATGGTAGCGCTCCAGGTCCACACCATTGCGAATGACATCGATCTTGGCTGCCGGGATTCCTCGATCAACCAGGTCCTGCCGGAAAGATTCAGTCACAGCAATCACACGCCGCGCTCGGCGGTACAGAAACAGTTCGAGCTTCTCCAGAAAGCGGATCATCATCGACTTTTTCATCGCGCCGACCGCCATGATGGACGCCGGCCAAAGGTCACGTAGTTCGAATACAAAAGGGCGCCATTTGGCCACCGAGAGTGCCCAACCGCCCAAAGCACAAAAAAACTGCGGGGACGTAGCCACAACCACATCAGGGCGGCGTTCAAATAAGCCAAAGAAAAAGGCCATTAGCATGAAGCTAAGATAATCCAACGTGCGCTTGACAAAGCCTTCGTTCGCCGTGATGTAGGTCTTGACGCGGACAACGCGCACTCCTTGGACAACCTCAACCTGGCGCCATGCATTCCGGTAACCTTCGTACAAGCGACCTTCTGGGAAGTTCGGCGCGCACGTAATCACAGTCACCTCATGGCCTTCAGAAACCCAGTGCGCAGCATGTTCCCACAGACGGGTCGCAGGCGCATTGCTCTCAGGCGGAAAATTATCCGAGAGAAACAGAATGCGCACTAAGCTTTTCTGTTGCTGCTGTGGGCATACATAACAGTCCAATCAATCACGGCTAGGCCTAATCAATATGTCAAACACCTGATTGGTGGCCTGAATACAGCCCAAGACCCAAGGATTGTCGTGCAAAAGATAATTGATCTGGTGTTCTCATTTCAAGCCAACGCCCCACAAAAATCAATAGCGCCTAAATCACTCAAGTTTGACCGAACATCAGGTTGCATGAATTCTCGGTGCTTCACGAGAACAGCAATCACATCCGCCTCTTTGGTGGCAGCTTTCAGCGACAATAAAGGCAACGAAGCATGGTCATCGATATTTGGCTCCACAGCCACCACGTCGTAACCCTGCACCAACAGCGCTTCAGCGACTTCCAACGCGGGTGATTCACGCAGGTCATCGATATCAGGCTTGAAAGCCAGACCCAAGCAGGCAATTTTTGGCTTCAATCCTGTGCGAGCATTCGCATCGGCGGCCGCCAGTTTTATTTTCTCGATTACCCATTCGGTCTTATGGTTGTTTACCTCTCGGGCGGTACGAATCATTCGCGCATTCGCTGCATCGCGCGCCACAATAAACCATGGGTCGACCGCAATGCAGTGCCCGCCCACACCGGTGCCGGGCTGGAGAATATTCACTCGAGGATGGTGATTAGCCAGCTGAATCAGATCCCAAACATTGATCCCTTCCTTGTCACAAATGAGAGATAACTCATTTGCAAAGGCGATATTCACATCCCGAAAGCTATTCTCTGTGAGCTTGGCCATTTCAGCGGTACGGGCCGTGGCGGTGATGCACTCGCCCTCCACGAAGGTCTTGTATAGGGCTGTGGCCGCTGCGGAGCATTTTGGCGTCATACCACCAATCACACGATCGTTCTCTACCAGTTCCCTTATTACGTGCCCAGGCAAAACCCGCTCTGGACAATGGGCGATGCGAACATCTGAATCTTCACCATGGGTCTGAGGGAAGGTCAGGTCTGGCCGGGCTTCCGCCAGCCATTTTGCCATTTGTTCGGTGGAGCCCACAGGCGAGGTCGACTCCAATATCACCAAGTTCCCCAGATCCAATACCTTAGCAATAGCTTTACTAGCCTGCTCGATGTAGGCGAGGTCCGGAACGTGGTCGTCATCACTCTCTGCCTTGAATGGCGTAGGTACCGCTATCAGGAACGCGTCTGCAGGTTTCGGTGATGTAGCCGCACTGAGATACCCTTGCGTCACAACCGATTGAACAACGATGTCTAGTTCTGGTTCAACAATGTGGATATCGCCACGGTTAATGGTGTCCACCGTATGCTGATTGACATCGACACCGATAACCCTCTTACGGCGGGAGGCAATCACAGCGGCTGTCGGTAGGCCGATATAGCCTAGGCCGACAACAGAAATAGTATTGAATTCCATAAAGCGTTCATTCCAGCGTTTTTTTAATTGGAGTGTAATGTTGCGAGGGCCTCGAGAATATGAGTGCAAGCCTTGCCATCCCCATAAGGGTTATGGGCAAAACTCATCGCCTTGTACACATCGGCATCATCTAGCAATGACGTCAACTCAGCAACAATCGTGTTTACATTTGTGCCCACAAGCTTGACGGTGCCAGCCTCTACCGCCTCTGGGCGTTCAGTCGTTGTTCGCATCACCAGAACCGGCTTGCCGAGAGAGGGTGCT
>CAJXXD010000240.1 GCA_913062835.1 uncultured Gammaproteobacteria bacterium | reverse complement strand
ACGGAACCGGTTCCGAATTCGCGATAATGTCCACCACACACCCACCATGACCAAGGGTGTGACACCCACCTTAACCCAATCCTGAAGCGCAGGTGGGAACCAGGGTTCAATCACGGGCGCAATCAAACCAACCCCATAGTACGCAATCGCCACAGTCGACAACCCCTCAACGGCGGTTTGCAACCGAATCTGCGTAGCGGCCGAACGCTCCAGGCTCTCCAGCAGATCGCGCGTCTGGCTTTGCAAATTTAACTGCAGCTGAGTCCGCAACAACTGAGCCCTCTCATCTACCTGTTGCGCCAACTCGCGACGCCGACGCATAACCGTCTCTGCGGTCGCGACCGCTGGGGTCAACCGGCGTCGCAGAAAGTGCGATAAGCCGACGCGGCCAGGATAGGCCTTTTCGCCCAGCTCCTCGATTCGTTGAAACACCAAGTTGTGATACGCACTGTTGGCACCAATGCGCCAAGCCAGCCTTTCCCAAAGATCCTGTAACCGAGACTCCTGTGTCGACAGCAAGGACAATAAGGACAACATGTCGTCGTGGCCAAGTTGTTTGACAGGATCATTGGGCAACTCACCCGCGACTGTTTGCAAAATAGGATGCGCTGCTCGAACCTTATCCATGCCCATAACCGCCAACGTACGGTAGGTTTCAATCTCCAGAATCATCTGCAGCAATCGGCCCGCAGATTCCTCACCCGGGTCGGTCTGGAACACCACATGCCAAGCCGAGAACCCGGCCGTATCGGCCGCGAAATTTGAACCGGCAATGACAGCACCTTCGCGGAGCTCACTGACCGCCTCCATTTCCAACGGGATATCGCCACCTACGGAAGCCGTAAGCCGTGCCATCACCAAAATGTCCTGAGGGGCTTTGGTTAGCCAACTTTGCTCGGCCACTTCTGAAAAGCTCAGGCCTTCAGGCACCACTTGGGTGATGGCGACGAATTCTGTATGACGCTCAACGCGAACCCAGGACTCTGCCCCACTTCGTTCCCAATAACCGTGGAACGCATCAGGCAAGTCGGTGATCCGAAGTTGAATCCAAGGCAATACATCCGGCCAGGTTTTAGGTGAAACACGGATACACAAATGCACCAGCCGAACAGCAGCGGGCAACAAGGGGAAAGGTCGGGCATGCAATTCTTGATTGGCTTCCAGCCGGACCCGATTGGCATCAAAGGTCATAGCCCGTCCTTAAAAAATCGAGATGCATCCACTTAGGATACTCATACAACATAGCATTGCGAATAACCGCATCATGAATCCGCTCCTATCACTAAATAAAGAAAACCAGTTAGCAAGACATTAATCTCACGAACCACAATACCTCAATTCATGACACTAGGACGACGTTTAGTCGCAAACATTCAGAGAGAGATCCATCCAAATAGGGACGCCAAGGCCAGCACTACCGGCACAGTCACCATGACCAAAAGTGTCTGAGTGGCGACAATTCCCGCCATCAACCCAGCATCACCCCCTAATTGTTTTGCCAAGATAAAACTCGACGGCGCGGTGGACACAGACATCAAAAGCAACCCGACCAACACCCACTCCGCGGGCACTCCAAAAAACATCGCTAAGGCCAAAAACAAAAACGGTTTAACACCTAGCTGAACCACGGATGTCGTCACCGTCAAACCCAAAGCTCGACGAAACGCCTGCCAATCAAGCCCCGCCCCGAGCACCAAAATGCCGATCGGCAAAGCTGCCTGACCCAATAACGCCAATCCACTAATTGGAAACGTCGAGGGCGCTCCCAACCATCGAGTCACACCTCCGAAAACGCACGCCAAGATGAGCGGATTTCTAAGCAACTCAAAGAGCACGCGACGCAAAGACGCATCGGCATGGCCTAATGACATCACCGTCACACAGGCAAAATTGATCACCACGATGATGCAAGCAGCCGCTATAGCCAAATGCGGGAGGCGCGTAGCATCTAGCCCTGCCATTAGGGCCAGCGACACAAAGGTATTAAAGCGGATAAATCCTTGATATACCGAGGTAAAGGCCGAAAACGAATCCCCAAACCAACGAAGTCGCCATCCGGCGAGGCCCACAATCGATAGAATCGCGAGCGTGCCATAAAGAGCCCCTAACAAAGACAGCCAAGGCACTTCAATTTGTGGTGCACGAGCGATGGCGGAAATCAGCAGGCTCGGCATCAAAACCCAATACGATAACCACTCAAGGCCCCGCCACATCGACTCATCAATCCATCGCTTTTGGCGGATCAAGACCCCAACGGCTAGGACACCGGCAATCGGCAGGATCGCGTCTGCGATGAGCCACATCATGAACTAGTAGGCCGGCCTCGAAGGCGAGCTTGGTGCATACGGTAGGTGAACAACCCAATTAAAGCGGATAATAGAACAGCGCCACCGATAAAATCTTTTTCGCGGG
>CAJXXD010000239.1 GCA_913062835.1 uncultured Gammaproteobacteria bacterium | reverse complement strand
ACAATGGCCATGAAGTTGACTTCAGTCGCCTACGAATACGATCAATGGCGACTCACCCAATCACAGGAGAGACTTGGTTTAACACTGTGAGCTTTCTGGGAATAGCCGATGCCGAAGATCGCACAGTGACCATTCACTCATCGCATGATGAGAGTTTCGGGCGACACCGTGCACTCGCATTCAGCCCAGATGGCCGTTACCTGTACCAAAGTATCGGAGAGACCTTGATTGAGCATGAGTTTGATTCCATGGGTCACTGGGTGAGTGCGAGACCCCTAGATTGGCTATCAGAGAAGGTGAATTTTTTTCGCTTAGGTGCCATTCATGTACTACCCGATGGCGTCCTTATCGTGGCTGCCGAAGACGCTTTATTTGCAGTCACTCCATGGAATCAAGCGGTTTATGCACTCGAGATCAAATTGCCAAAAGGGATTGCTGAAAATCCCAACTTGAACAACCCAATAGAAGATCGCGTGATCTCGCTACTGGCATCGAGCAACAATACTTTATGGCTAGGAACAGAGGCCCTGGGTGTATTGGAGACAGAAATCCAGACAGGGCCTGAGGGGATCAGCATAGAAGTCAAACGCGCATGGAATGAGGATGCTGGGCTACCGGATGTAACCATCTATGGCATTGCCGAGGATGCCGCAGGGCAGATATGGGTCAGCAGCAACCGTGGACTATCTCGAATTAATCCCGTTACTTCAGAAATCTTAACCTTCGGCCTAGATGATGGATTGCAGGCCTATGAATTCAATGCGGGTGTTGTCTACCGAGCAGCCGATAACTCCCTTTATTTTGGCGGCATCGATGGTGTTTCGTTTTTCCAACCAGCAGACATTGATGCTCATCCCAAACCACCCATCATGCACCTGGAAGAGGTCACGATTAATGAGACGCCGGTGGAGTGGAGAACCGATCAGGAGCTGCCATATGACCAAAATAACTGGGTCTTTAACTATGCCGGCTTGCATTTTGTAACGCCAGAACATAACCGTTTTGCCTACCGACTCGAGGGCCTAGATCCCACCTGGGTTGAAGCAGATCGTGAACGCGTCGCAAGATATGCTGGACTCAATCCAGGCCACTACCGCTTCTGGCTACGGAGTGCCAATGGAGACGGCGTTTGGGCTGAGCCACAAATGCTGTTCGAAGCACGCATCAATCCTCCACCTTGGCTAAGTCCTGCAGCATACGCAGCCTATGCCCTCTTTGTTCTACTTGCACTGGCAGCCTTTGTGGCACGAGCTCAACACCGCCGGATTGAACTACAGCGACTGGTTGATCAACGCACTGCGGAACTACAAACAAAAAATGAACTGGTTATAAAACAGTCCGCCGCACTGCAAGAGGCACTCAATGCCCGAACATTGTTTTTTGCCAATATCTCGCATGAGCTCAGGACGCCGCTCACCTTGATTGATGCGAACTTAAGCACCCTCCATCAAGCACTGCCGGACAATGAGTCGGTGGGTATCGCACAGCGCTATTTAAAACGCTTGGTGCGCTTAGTTGATCAGCTCTTGGATATCTCAAAAATCAAGCTTCATGGTGTGCAAACAGCAACCTCTCCTTGGTCAGTGGATCACTTGGTGAGAACAACATTCAGAGCCTATGAAGGTGTGGCAAGAGAGAAATCAATCACGCTGTCCAGTGCCATAGAAACCGATTGGTATACCCAAGCAGACCAAGCCAGCGTTGAGAAAATTCTTCTCAATCTATTAACCAACGCCATCAAGTTCACTCCACAAAATGGCCATATCCAGCTGACTCTCGAGGCCGATCCAACAGCCGGTGTGTGGTTGGCCGTGGCTGACACCGGTCCAGGCATTCCCGCCGATGAGCAAGAAGCCATTTTTGAGCGCTTTCACCGAGTGCCGAGACAGGAATCTGATCGCATCTCCGGCGCTGGACTGGGCCTCGCCTTGGTGAGCGAAGCGGTTGCTGCCATTGGCGGGCACTTGATACTGGATAGCGAAATAGGCTCAGGCTCTAAATTTTCAGTTTGGCTACCGGCCCAACAAGGGACGCAGGCGCCTATCCCTGATTCTGAACAAACCGAGCTCCGCGAACTGACACCCATCGACACCCGCACTGAACTCGCTCTGATTGAATCAGAGGGCTCAAAAGGAGCTGATGCAGAAGAAGATTCATCAAAAATGGGTCGCTTGTTGGTGGTTGAGGACAATAAAGATCTTCGAGACCACCTCGCCAGCCTACTCGATGCTTCATGGGTGGTCTACACCGCGGCCGATGGCATAGAGGCCCTAGAGTTTCTCAAAGCCCATGATGTCGATGTCATCTTAAGTGACATCATGATGCCAAGACTGGATGGGTTGGGCCTGCTTGAGAGCGTCAGAGACGATCTCAGCACCAGTCACATTCCTTTCTTATTCCTCACGGCTCGAAGCGA
>CAJXXD010000238.1 GCA_913062835.1 uncultured Gammaproteobacteria bacterium | reverse complement strand
AACACGGTACCCGTTTAAGAATACGCCTTCATTGTGATGGCCATGCACTTCGTGCTGAGTCGCAGGGGAGACCGCGGAAAAAGTCACAGGCCGTCCCAATTCAACGAGCATCAGGCCCAGCGAAAAATCGGGCACGCCCAACATGAAATTGGCTTCCCCGGCAAGAAAAACCACCCATGTTTTGACCGAGGTGCGCACTTGCTCGGTGTCCCAGCTGCCAAGGACTGGAACGCCTTTATAAGGTTGTTCCAGTTTCTCCGTTAGCGTGTCGATCGTGGCTTGCCATTGTTTGGTTAAGAATCGTTGGCGCTCTTCCGGGCGTAATTCTTTGGCCTGCGCCTCAATCTGAGCGCGAAGGAGGCGTTCGGCCTGTCTGTGTAACAATGGCGTTAAGAGTGTATTGGATGGATGCATCGATATAATCTCGACCAGAAACCGAAAAGGATACCAGTTTGAGTCAACATCCCGATAGCCTTCCTGCCAATTTGACCACTGTTTTAGCCTCTCCGTCCCACCCAGGGAACATTGGCGCGGTGGCGCGTGCATTGAAAACCATGGGGCTCTCGAGCCTTCGTTTGGTGACCCCGGATGAATTTCCATCGCCGATCGCCTCAGCGCGAGCCTCTGGCGCACTGGATGTCCTCAATGGCGCCGGTCAATACGACAGTTTTCAACAGGCGATTGGTGATTGCCGTCTGGTGGTTGGCACCTCGGATCGAACACGATCTCTGTCCCATCCTCATGTCACGCCTCGTGATATTGCACCGATTCTGGTGGATGAGGCCGCAAAGGGCCCGGTGGCGATTTGTTACGGACGTGAAGAATGCGGTCTTTTAAATGAGCAGCTGTCGCTATGTCATTACCACATCGAGATACCGGCAAACTCGCTGTATTCGAGTTTGAACCTCGGCTCTGCAGTCCAGGTGATGTCCTATGAACTCCGGCTGGCATGGCTCGCCGCCAACGCGCGGACTGGGATTGAGCCGACAGAGGCCTGGCCGCCCAAATACGACTTAGAGCGCCTCGGTTGTGGGTACTGGGATGAGCCGCCCGCGACCGCCGCGGAGGTAGATGGGCTGATGGGACACTTTGAGCGAGCGACGAGACACAGTGGATTCTTAGACCCTAAAAATCCCATGCTTGGCATGGTTCGGTTACGACGGTTGTTTAACCGAGCCCGCGTGGACAAAGTGGAGATCAATATCTTACGTGGGATCCTGCGAAGTATTGAAAACCTGGATCCGCCCACCAATCAAAAGGAAACTCAGGACAACTATGCATTACCAGGGCAGGGAGATGAACATGATTAATGGGATGCGCGAAGACGTAAAAGCGGTATTTGAGCGTGACCCTGCTGCCCGCCATTGGTTCGAGGTGGTGACCACCAGCCCAGGACTTCACGCCATCTGGCTGCACCGTGTGTCTCACGCGTTATGGAATTGGCGTTTGAAGTGGTTGGCGCGGTTTCTGGCGCTCATCACTCGATTTTTGACCGGTATTGAAATTCACCCCGGAGCTCGAATCGGTCGTCGATTTTTTATTGACCACGGCATGGGCGTTGTCATCGGTGAGACGGCAGAGATTGGGAACGATTGCACGCTATACCATGGGGTGACCTTGGGCGGGACAACGTGGAATCCAGGGAAGCGTCATCCCACTCTCAAAGACCGTGTGGTGGTCGGTGCCGGTGCCAAAGTGCTTGGGCCGATTGAGGTCGGTGATGGGGCGCGAATCGGGTCGAATGCGGTGGTCACCCGTCCGGTTCCGTCAGGCGCGACCGCCCTGGGAATTCCGGCACGCGTAGTACAAAAAGAACAGGCTGACCCCGAGTTTACAGTCGACAAGTCGCGAACCTTTGCGTCCACAAAAACCGAATTTGATTTGTATGCGCTCGGAGACGATGTCCCAGATCCGGTGGCTCGATCGATTCATGCCATTTTGGATCAGCTGCATCATGTGGATGCCAAGATGCAGGACATGGGTAAACATCTGTGTGAGGTCAATCCGAAGTATTGCGAGGAGCGGTTGCCCAATATCGATGAGCAGTCGCTAATGGATGGATTGGAGGATACGACGGGGTCGGAGAAGGCGAATTGAACACGCACTATTTTGACTATGCATCGACCACTCCGGTTGATCGACGGGTGGCAGACAAAATGGCCTCATGCATGACGGAACAGGGCCTGTTTGGAAACCCTGCATCAACCACCCACGGCTTTGGTTGGCAAGCGGCGGAAGAAGTTGAGTGGGCGCGCGAAGTAATCGCCGACACTCTAGGGGCAGATCCCCGGGAGATCGTATTCACCAGTGGCGCCACCGAGGCCAATAACCTAGCCATTCGTGGTGCGTTTGAGGCGCTCTCAGAGGTCCGCCAACGCCGTCGTGTCATCACCTTGGCATCAGAACATAAAGCAGTGTTGG
>CAJXXD010000237.1 GCA_913062835.1 uncultured Gammaproteobacteria bacterium | reverse complement strand
CGTTTGCATTCAATACAATGGCGCTTACTTGTGGCCTGAGTCGCGCCAAGACGTGATCCAGAATCGGCTGGCCTTGAAGGCTCAACAAACCCTTATCACCCCCGCCCATGCGGGTTGCTAAACCGCCCGCCAAAACGACACCCAGAACCTCAGTCATCCGAGGCGCTCTTTCTGCGATGCTTTTTATCTTCTTCGGGTACCGACTCAGGGTCTGCGTCATACACCAATCGGGAAGCCCCACTTAAGCAGACAAACTTACGGCCCCGCATCCGACCGATCAGGGTCAAGCCCACCTGCTGTGCAATATCCACACCCCAGGCCGTAAAGCCTGAACGACTAACCAATGCAGGAATCCCCATGAGGGCGGTTTTAATCACCATCTCAGAGGTTAACCGTCCGGTGGTATACAGCAACTTATTGTCCGGGGAGACGTTGTTCAAATGCATCCACCCTGAAATCTTATCGACTGCGTTATGACGGCCGACATCCTCCATGTAGACCAACGGACGGTCGTTCTCACACAGTACCGTGCCATGTATGGCGCCGGTCTCAAGGTATAAACTCGGCGTTCGATTAATCTGGTGGGACAGGTGATAAATCCAGGAGGTTCGGATGGGTTCGGCCGCCAATTGAACGCTATCTAAACCTTCCATCATGTCACCAAAGACAGTGCCGACTGCGCAGCCGGAGGTGCGCGTCTTCTTTTTCAACTTGTCTTCGTAATTGGTGTCAGCTTCCGTCCGCACCACCACCACATCGAGCTCTTCATCGAACTCAACGTCAGTGATGACATCGTTAGGTTTCAACATGCCCTGATTTTTCAAAAAGCCCACGGCCAGATATTCCGGGTAATCGCCGATGGTCATGGCAGTCACAATTTCTTGGGCATTAAGATAAATCGTTAACGGTCGCTCTTCGATAACCGATGTGGTCACCGGATGGCCATACTGATCCACACCCTCAATCGCTCGAGACAGTCGAGGGTCATCCGGTGCTGGACGGACGAAGTAGGTGCTAATGTCATCAAGAAGTGGCATGGGGACTCATTCTGTTGTTATCGGGTAATGGTTGGGGTTTATCCTAATAGGTTCAAGCCAACTCGGCACCTCTTGGATGCACTCATGACATTTCGAACGGACTCCCTGGCTATCGCCAATCTTTATGCGCTGTTGAGCGCGATCAACGCATCCGCCGCACCTATTGTGATCACCTTAGGCGGGCTGGCTGGCGCCTACTTGTTGCCCGAACACAAAGCCTTAGCCACCCTGCCGGTCAGTGGATTCAATGTGGGGGTGGCGTTGATGGCGGCCCCGGCCTCTCTATTGATGTTCAAAGTGGGTCGAAAAAGAGGCTTTATGGCGGGGACCTTGCTCGGCTTTGCCGCCATCATTTTAGCGACGCTCGCGCTATGGCTTCACACCTTTCTCCTATTCGTAGCAGCCCTTTTCTTGGTCGGCGCAGCCAACAGTTTTGTTCAGCAATATCGATTTGCAGCGTCAGACTATGTGGATCCACCACTCAAAGCCAAAGCCATCTCGCGTGTGCTCATCGGCGGAATTGCAGCCGCCATCATTGGCCCACAAATCATTTTGCATTTTAAAGATCTGCTGTATCCAACCCCGTTTGCGGGCGCGTTTTTGATGGGGGGCGCACTGTTTTTAACGGCTTTTCTCTGTATGAACTGGTTGCCTGACCAATCCACTCAACGGACACAAATTTCGGAGGACCCCGCACGGTCTCGACGCGAAATCGCACGGCAACCTAAGTTTGCCGTCTCTGTTCTCTGTGGCACCGCCAGCTATGCCCTCATGGCCTTTGTGATGACAGCCGCGCCTTTGGCCATGGTGGGCTGCGGATTTGACGTGTCCGAAGCTGCCCTCGGCATCCAATGGCATGTGTTGGCCATGTTCGTACCGAGTTTGTTCACCGGCCACCTCATCCATCGATACGGCCATACCGCGATCATCGCCACCGGACTTTTATTGCTGATGGCGTGCGCGCTCATCGCTCTGCACGGGGTGACCTTAGCTCACTTTTATTCCGCTCTGGTGCTTTTGGGTCTTGGCTGGAATTTTGGGTTTATTGGAGCCACCGCCGCTTTAACTGAAACCTACACCGAAGCTGAAAAACTGAAAGCCCAAGGACTAAACGACAGCATCCTATTTGGCTGTGTTGCACTCGGTAGCTTGAGTTCTGGATTGGCTTATCACGTGATTGGTTGGGAGCTTATGAACTGGCTGGTGATCCCGATTGGCCTATTCTGTCTCAGTGCGCTGTTCTGGCTCAAAAAACGCCCAGAATCCCAGATAACGAAAGCATCTACCGCCTAAAACCCCTGTATACTTGCAGCATGCAGAGTTCGAGTGGTCATCGCTGGATTTTAACGCTGGTCTTGGCAGGCGTCATGGCGTCTTCGATAGTGCCGAAGGGCTACATGCCAGG
>CAJXXD010000236.1 GCA_913062835.1 uncultured Gammaproteobacteria bacterium | reverse complement strand
CGAGTGGCAACCCGGCGCCAATCCTTCAGGCGACCAAACATAATTTCGATCCTGTTACGGCGTTTGTATCGACGCTTGTCGTATTTGACGGGCTTTGTTCGTGATCTTCAGCCAGGGATGCACGCCTTTATGCCCTTGTTTTTCAAGCCTTCACGGAACCAGTCGGCATCATAACCTCTGTCGGCCAGAAGCCATTGCGCAGGTGGAAGGCTGTTCAGCAATGCCGCTGCACCAGTGTAATCACTGGTCTCGCCTGCGCTCATGAAGAAGCTGATCGGACGGCCGTTTTCATCTGTGACGGCATGTAATTTGGTGTTCATGCCGCCCTTGGTTTGGCCAATCAGGCGACCGCGCCCCCCTTTTTCAACCCAAGGCTTGAAGCCGTGCGGTGTGCTTTGAGATAGGTCGCGTCGATCATCACAGTCTTTGGAACTGCCGCCTCGGAGGCCAACCCTTCCATCATCCTGGCGAAGACGCCCATGTCGCCCCACCGCTTCCATCGATTGTAGAGGGTCTTCGCCGGCCCGTATTCCTTCGGCGCGTCGGGCCACCGCAAGCCATTGCGGTTGATGAATATTATTCCACTCAGAACGCGCCTGTCATCCACGCGCGGCTTGCCACGGCTCTTTGGAAAGAACGGCCTAAGCCACGCCATTTGTTCATCCGTCAGCCAGTAAAGATTGCTCATAATGCCCCAGAATTTGGGAGATTGGATCATGCAAGCTGGACAGCCTCAAGCGGATTAATGGGTCTGGAGCCTAGGTGTAGAATTTATCGCAACAGGGGTTAGAGAGCTCATGGCATTGTAAAATGACTAGAAGAAAGGTGTGCGAATATCTTGAGAGCTTTACAAATGCCCTCACTATTGTGCGAAAAGATTGACATTCCAATCGGTTGATTATGAAACAGAAAAGAAAAAAACACTGCAAAGGCTCAAGTTACCAGGTGCACCACGCGCAGACCGCATGGCAAAGAGCCAAAGCAATACCCCAACTGACACACTGACTTGTTCAACAACACGGGAAAAATGAACATGAGCATCCTAATCGCAGGCGGTGGCATAGGCGGTTTAGCTCTCGCACTAATGCTCAATGAAGCTGGAATTAAGGTGCGTGTGTTTGAAAAAGCGGCTAGCCTAGGTGAGCTTGGTGTAGGGTTAAATTTGTTACCTCATGCCACTGCTGAACTTGGCCGGTTGGGTTTACTGTATCGCCTTGATGAAATCGCAGTCCGAACAAGACAGCTGATATACAAAACGGCTACTGGGCAAGATATTTTAGTTCAGCCACGTGGCCTTTGTGCAGGCCTCTCGCATCCACAATATTCAATACACCGCGGCCGCCTGCACTCAATGCTTTTGCAGGCCACTCGAGAACGGCTTGGGAAAGATCATGTCATTGTGGACAGGACGCTTGTTGATTTCCACCAATCACCTGAGGGTGTCCGGGCACAATTCCGATCCCGTGATGGTGCGCATTTTGAAGAAACTGGTGAAATACTTGTCGGAGCAGATGGCATCCATTCCACTGTTCGCGATCATTTTTTTCCCAATCAGGGCCCACCGCACTGGAACGGTGTCATGATGTGGCGTGGCGCAACTTGGGCCCCACGTTTCCAGGGTGGGGACACAATGGTGATCGCCGGGGGAATGGACCGTAAGCTTGTTATCTACCCCATCGCTCATGATCTGGCACGCCCAAGTGAGGCACTGACAAACTGGGTTGTCAATGTTCAAATAGCTGAGCCTGGTACCCCTGCTCCATCGCGCAACGACTGGTCCCGACAGGCATCGGTCGAAGAAGTACTTGCACAGGCAGGTGACAACCTCCGCATTCCCGGCATCGATCTTGAATTTCTTGTCCGCAATGCAGAGGGAATTTTTGAATACCCGATGTGCGATCGTGCTGGCTTGCCCCGTTGGTCACATGGACGGGTAACAATGCTTGGAGACGCAGCACACCCAATGTATCCCGTTGGTTCGAACGGGGCGAGCCAGGCAATCGTGGATGCCCGCACGATCGGGGCTGCGATGCTGGACCATGGCGTGACGCCCGCGGCGCTGGCGATCCAGCAGGAGATGTCGGCCGGCGCCGTCTGCCTGTCGCTCGTCAACGCCTGCCTGGCGGCCGGCTCGCCGGATGCCCTGGTGCTGCCCCTGGACGTCTCCGACCACGAGGCCATGGCGGCGAAGACCCGCGCGGTCGTCGACCACTTCGGCCGCATCGACCTGCTGGTCAACAACGCCGGCGTGGCCACCGGCGGCATGCTGGGCGAGACGCCGCTGGCGGACTGGAACTGGGTGCTGGAGATCAACCTGATGGGGGTGGTGCGCGGCTGCCACCACTTCGTCGAGCGGTTCCGCGCGCAGCGCTTCGGCCATATCGTCAACGTCGCGTCGTTCGCCGGGCTGGCCGGCGCGCCGGGCATCGCCTCCTACGGCACCGCCA
>CAJXXD010000235.1 GCA_913062835.1 uncultured Gammaproteobacteria bacterium | reverse complement strand
GAAAATTATTAGTATTCACGCCCTTGACGCGCTCGTAGCTCAGCTGGATAGAGTACCTGGCTACGAACCAGGCGGTCAGAGGTTCGAATCCTCTCGAGCGCGCCAACTCTTTTCTTAGACTGAATCAGTGCGATTGGGTCTTTCATCCCTGCTAAATCCCAACTAGGCTGTCTAAAAAGATCAGCGGAGCTGGCGATGCAGAGACTTTCTCATTTTTTGATGTGCGCACTGATCTGGTTCGCATGGGCCCCAATTTCCCTAAGTGCTTCGGAAGAAAGTGCCCTCGATGCGCTGTTTGCAGAACTCAAAGCAAGCGACGACCTCATCGAAATGGCCGAAGTACAGAACCAAATCTGGGCTCGTTGGTATGTACTGCCAGAGGGTGCTGAACACATGCAAAGCGAATTTGATGCGGGCATGCGCGCGCTGGGCCTGGCCATGCCTATGACCGCGATTGATCACTTCACCAAGGTGATTGATGAAGCGCCTGAATTTGCGGAAGCCTGGAACCGGCGCGCGACGACTTATTTCATGATCGGCGACTTTGAATCTTCGTTACGAGATATCCAAGAAACTCTTATACGAGAACCTAGACACTTCGGCGCCATTTCGGGACTGTCGATGATCTTTGAACAAAACGGGGATCTCCCGAGGGCCCTTGCTGCTGAACAGATGTTACTCGAGTTAATCCCAAACGACCCGAGGATCCAAGCGCGTGTTCGAGCCTTCGAAAAAGCCTTAGGTGTGGGACAAATCTGAGTCAGTAACGACCGCTGATAAAATCTAAAACAATCAGCGGCGAGGCCACACTGACCGCCACGATCACCACCAACAACAACCAATCAAGCCATTTCGCCATATCGGTAGGGTTGTGTTGGTTGGGATAAATTCAACCAAACGCGGATTTGTTGATGGAATTGTCACAATTCCATGGCACGATGATGCAATGCACAAATCAGGAGGAGGTTTCGCGTGCTTCAGGGAAAGAAAGGCCTTGTCATTGGGCTTGCCAACGAACATTCAATCGCATTTGCTGCGGCAAAATCCCTACAATCACTCGGTGCTGAAGTCATCGGAACCTGTTTAAATGCGAAGGCACGCACCTTCGTAGAGCCGGCCACAGCGCCCCTCGGTATTCCCCTTCTCGAATTAAATGTCGAAGCAGAGGGTGAGCTCGAGGCAACCTTTCAAGCCGCTCACGACCGCTTAGGGGGGCTGGATTTTGTGGTTCATTCGATCGCATTTGCTCCGCTTGAAGATTTGCATGCACCCATTCACGCCACCTCAGCCGAGGGCTTTAAGCAAGCCATGGACATCTCGTGTCACTCGTTCATTCGCGCCGCCCATCTGGCACAAACGCTAATGACAAACGGAGGCACGCTGATCACGATGAGTTACTTGGGCGCGCACCTAGCAATCCCAAACTATGGCCTGATGGGCCCAGTTAAGGCCGCACTGGAATCTTCCGTGCGCTATCTGGCGGCTGAACTCGGTGGCGACAACATTCGTGTCCACGCGGTATCACCCGGCCCAATTGCCACCCGAGCGGCCTCCGGGATCGCGCACTTTGACCAATTAATGGAAGACGTGCGGACGCGGGTTCCACTGAAGCGCCTTGTTCATCAAGATGAGGTAGCTGGCTTAGTCAGCTTTTTATGTTCTGATTTGGCGACCGGCATGACCGGACAAACCCTCTATGTCGATTGCGGCGAGCATATGGTGCCCTAATGACCGAGCCTAAGACTCATACCGATCTCATTGAAAATGTGTTGTATCAAGACATTGCCCTAGGCGACGGTGCACGACTGGTGCGCACGCTCACATTGGACGATATTCGGGCATTTGCCGCTGTCTCAGGGGATATTAATCCCGCCCACCTAGATGCCGCCTTTGCAAACGAATCGATGTTCCACGGCATCATTGGCCATGGCATGTGGAGCGGATCGCTTGTCTCAACCGTGCTTGGGACGCAGTTTCCGGGACCGGGTACGATTTATCTGGAACAGAGCTTTCGCTTCAAACGCCCGGTGCACATTGGCGACACTCTCACAGTCTCTGTGACTGTGATTGAAAAAAATGATGATAAGCACAGCCTGCTTCTCGATTGCGTCATTACGAATCAACACAACGAGACAGTGGTTGTGGGTCAAGCCCGAGTGATGGCACCCACCGAGAAAGTCATTCGCCCCAAGATGGGCGTTCCAAAGCTGAACCTGTTTGACCCCGAATCACGGGTCAATCTCTTCGTTTCTGGGATCCAGCCATCGCCGCCAGTCATAGCCGCCTGCGTGCATCCGACTTCGGAAGCCTCTTTGCTTTCTGCGCTCAAGATGAAAGAAACCGGCGCGATCGACCCCGTATTGATTGGTCCAATGACCGTGATCGAGCCGCTGGCTCAGAGTATTGGCATCGATTTGAGCCAGTTCACCTGCCAGGACGCCTCTCCCAGCCATCAT
>CAJXXD010000234.1 GCA_913062835.1 uncultured Gammaproteobacteria bacterium | reverse complement strand
GGGATCTGAATTTGACACCGTACACGCCTCATTATCAGTGAATTAATACACCTCGGGATCGAATCCCGCTTCTTCAAGTAGTTTAGCCATTGGATTGGGGATCGGTGCGACCACCGTGACCGAATGCCCACTGGCCGCAACAAACCCAATCGAGCGACTGTGCAAACACAGCCCATCCACACCCCGTGCACGCCACTGTGCCCGCGTGTCATCGTGCTGATATTTGCTGTCGCCAAGCACGGCATGTTTGTGAAATGCGGTGTGCACCCGAATCTGGTGGGTGCGCCCAGTGATGGGCTCCGCCTCTATCAGAGTCCATCCGTCACCCACCTCCAAAATATGCACGCGGGTCTCAGAGGGCTTGCCGCGCTCTGTGACTTGAACAAACCGTTCCCCACCCCGTTCGATCTTTTCCAAAGGGGCCGCCACCTGAGTTAGGTATTGCGGCCACTTTCCAGCCACCACAGCCAAGTACCGTTTTTGTAATCCCTTATCCTGATCTCGTAACTGCTTATGCAGTCTTCGGAGCGCTGCCGGCCGCCGGGCCACAAGCAAGCAACCGCTGGTTTCACGATCCAGACGATGCACCAACTCCAAAAATTTCTCGTTGGGTCTCGCCAAGCGGAGCTGCTCAATCAGCCCGGTAGACAACCCAGAACCCCCATGCACTGCGAGACCGGCAGGCTTATTCATCACCAGCAGATCCTCGTCTTCGTAAAGCAGTGCATCGGACAGGCGCATCTGAATCCCGCGATGCGCCACCGGCTCGGTTGGCGGCGCCAAATTCACGGGCGGGATTCGCACCACATCGCCCGCAGAGAGTCGCGAATCCGGTTTGCACCGCCCCTTATTGATCCGAACTTCACCGGTCCGAATCATTTTATATAGACGCCCTTTAGGCAGCCCTTTCAACCGGGTTGTGAGGAAATTATCCAGTCGCTGACCGTCTTTACTGTCATCCACTGTCACCCATTGAACTTTATTTTCCACGCGTCTCTCCATGTTGCGTTGCCGAAACCGGAACGCACTGTTATGCTCGGCGTAGCTTGGGGTTGAGTCAAGACTCCCTCAGAGCGATACAGACCTTCGACAGGTTGTCGGAGAAGTGAAACACCCGCCCGGTCTTGGCGGGCCAGCAATGCTGGGACAAACACATACGTGTGTCGGCAGGTTCGTCCTGCAACAACTAGAGATTTCGGGCTCCCAGTTTACTGGTCGAGCCCAAGTACAGTATGTCTTGTCGCTCAATCCAGTCGGGTTGAGCCGTGGTTAGTATGTCTAGCCCACCGAGATCGTGGCGATCACACCGATAAGGTTGCCACTAGCATGAAGCGTATATTGATTAATGCATCGCAAGCTGAAGAAATTCGCGTTGCGATGGTCGACGGTCAGAAACTCTACGACCTCGACATTGAATCTGCCAACCGCGAGCAAAAGAAAGGGAACATCTACCGTGCCCGAATTTCTCGCATCGAACCCAGTCTTGAAGCCGCGTTTATTGACTTTGGAAGTGAGCGTCACGGGTTTCTACCACTCAAAGAAATCAGCCCAGAATACTTTTACAACGCACCCGTCGAGGGCGAGCGCGTTCGTATCGATAAAGCATTAAAAGAGGGGCAAGAGCTGATCGTCCAGGTGGAAAAGGAAGAACGGGGCACCAAAGGCGCAGCCCTCACCACCTACATCTCCCTAGCAGGTCGCTATCTGGTACTGATGCCAAATAATCCCGATGCAGGCGGTATCTCTCGCCGAATCGAGGGTGACGATCGGGCTGAACTCAAAGACAAGTTGTCACAACTGACCATCGCACAGGGCGCCGGAGTCATCATTCGGACTGCAGGCGTAGGTCGCACGGTCGAAGAAATCCAGTGGGATTTGGATTATCTCGACACCGCATGGCAAGCCATCAAAAAAGCAGCCTTGTCGGGTGTAGCCCCCTTCCTAATCTACCAAGAGTCGAATGTCATCGTTCGAGCCATTCGAGATCATTTGCGTGCCGATATCGGCGAAGTTTTGGTGGACAACACGGAGGTCTTCGAGAAAGCCAAAGACTTGGTGCAACAAGTCATGCCCTCCTTTGCGAACAAAGTGAAGCTTTACCAAGACGAGACCCCCCTCTTTAACCGGTTCCAAATTGAAGGACAAATTGAGTCTGCGTTTCAGCGCGAAGTTCGTCTACCTTCTGGCGGTGCCATCGTGATTGACCCAACCGAAGCTCTGGTATCGATTGACATCAACTCAGCACGTGCCACTAAAGGTGGAGACATCGAAGAGACGGCCTTGCACACCAACCTAGAGGCGGCTGAAGAAATTGCCCGTCAACTGCGTTTGCGTGACATGGGCGGCCTTGTGGTGATCGACTTCATCGACATGTCATCCAACAAAAACCAAAAGGCCGTGGAAAATCGCCTCAAAGACGCACTGAAACCAGATCGTGCACGCGTTCAAATCGGACGAATTTAACGCTTTGGCTTA
>CAJXXD010000233.1 GCA_913062835.1 uncultured Gammaproteobacteria bacterium | reverse complement strand
TGCGCCCGCTCTAAATCAATCGTGACGCGTTCGACGGCTTCTTTAAAGTCAAACGCGGTAACAAATGCCTCTGAAGAAGCGAAAAAGATCTGCCCCTGTACTTGATATCGACAGTGACTGGAGTCGATCCACTGTTTGTCTACTAGCACGACTCGCGCCACTTTGTTCGCGAAGAAGAGCGACGCAAGCAGCACTCCCACGAACACCCCCAATGCCAAATTATGGGTCATAACCACCACGGCCACTGTAGCCAACATCACCACAGAACTTGAGGGCGGATTACTCCGTAAATTCCGAATTGACTCCCATGAGAACGTGCCAATCGACACCATGATCATTACAGCCACCAAGGCCGCCATCGGTATCAAAGAAATCACATCCGTCAGAAACACCACCATGATTAGCAGGAAGAGACCGGCAGAAAAAGTCGATAATCGACCGCGCCCGCCCGATTTCACATTAATCACCGACTGTCCAATCATGGCGCAACCCGCCATACCTCCGAATAAACCCGAAGCAATGTTGGCGATGCCTTGCCCGCGGCATTCTCGATTCTTATCGCTGTCAGTATCGGTAAAGTCATCGACAATGGTGGCCGTCATCAGAGACTCAAGCAGCCCCACCACGGCCAGAGAGAGCGAATAGGGCAAGATGATCCAAAGCGTCTCGAAATTAAGAGGCACATCGGGCCACAAAAATACGGGCAAGGTATCGGGTAACTCTCCCAAATCACCCACTGTTCGGACCTCGATGCCAAGCGCCAGGACCACTGCGGTAATCACCACGATACAGACCAAAGGGGATGGCAGGGATCTGCCGATTTTAGGCAGATGCGGGAATCCATAGATGATCACCAACCCGGCGGCTGTGAGCGCATACACAGGCCAACTCACATCGGTCAATTCAGGCAATTGCGCCATAAAAATCAAGATAGCCAGTGCATTGACGAATCCCGTGACCACAGAGCGAGACACAAACCGCATCAAGTTGCCGAGACGCAAATACCCCGCCGCAATTTGGAATACCCCGGTCAGCAACGTGGCCGCCATCAAATATTGCAGACCGTGCTCTTTAACCAAGGTGACCATCAATAAGGCCATGGCCCCGGTCGCCGCCGAAATCATGCCAGGACGCCCCCCAGCAAATGCAATGACGACCGCGATGCAAAAAGAGGCATACAGCCCGACCTGAGGATCGACTCCGGCGATGATCGAGAAGGCAATGGCCTCAGGTATAAGGGCCAAGGCGACTACCAAGCCCGACACCAGATCATTGCGGGTATTCCCAAACCATTCCCTTGACGAGAAAAACTGCATGCTCATCCCTGATTTTGTGCAACTGCGAAGGCGGCCACCCTACTGGAACACCAAAGTTCAATCAACCAACGAGGCATTGCCGGATAGGCATCGTCCACGTACAAGCTAAGAACAAGCTACACAATACAGATAAAAGGAATGCTCGTTATGTCACACGAAGTGGTTGTTCTTTCTGCTGCACGCAGCGCCATTGGCAGTTTTGCTGGCGGTCTCTCAGACATTGAACCTCAAGAATTGGGGGCTGAAGTTCTCAAGCATGCCATCGAACGCGCAGGCGTTGATCCGGCGAAGATGGAATCATTAACCTGCGGTCATTGCATCCCAACCGACAGTCGTTTCGCCTATGTCTCTCGCTGCGTGGCAGTCGGTGCCGGCATGCCGATGAGTTCGATCGCGATGACGGTAAACCGCCTTTGCTCAAGCGGTCTTCAAGGCATCGTCAGCACGGCTCAGCAAATCATGCTAGGCGACATCGAATATGGAGCGGGCGGCGGCGTCGAAGTGATGTCCAAGGGCGGACATATGAGTCCAGCGTTACGGTTTGGCCAGCGGATGGGGGATAGCTTGCTCATCGACCTGATGGTTAGCACCCTGACCGACCCATTCGGTGCTGGACACATGGGTATTACGGCGGAGAACCTGGCTGAAAAATGGGATATCTCCCGCCAGGCGCAAGATGAATTCGCCGCTGAATCTCACCGTCGAGCAGCCGAAGCCATTGAAGCCGGACGATTTAATGAGCAAATTGTCCCGATCATAAAGCGCACCCGAAAAGGCGACGTCACCATCGATCGGGATGAGCATGTTAGACCGGGCACAACCGCCGCCGACCTCGGCAAAATGCGGCCTGCGTTTAAGAAAGATGGGTCAGTTACCGCCGGCAATGCCTCCGGTATCAATGACGGGGCGGCCTTTTTAGTCCTTGCCCAAGGTGACAAAGCGCGCCAAGACGGACACTCACCTATGGCCCGCCTTGTTTCCTATGCCTTAGCCGGTGTACCTAACGAAATTATGGGAGAAGGCCCGATTCCAGCAAGCCAACGCGCGCTCGCCAATGCGGGCTTACACCTCGATGACATGGACGTGATTGAATCGAACGAGGCCTTCGCAGCTCAGGCGCTCGCTGTGGCCAAGGGGCTCGGTTTAGATCTATCTAAAACCAA
>CAJXXD010000232.1 GCA_913062835.1 uncultured Gammaproteobacteria bacterium | reverse complement strand
CGACAAACGCCCTATCTGAGGTGGGGGCCACCTGCACCACAGCCGATGGCAAACCGGCAACTTCCAGGCCTTTGGTAATACAGGCAGCGATCGCCTGATTGGAATGGAATGCCTCACTTCCCCCTCTCAGCACCGCGGCATTGCCGGACTTGAGGCACAGAGCTGCTGCATCGACAGTGACATTCGGACGCGATTCGTAAATGATCCCAATGATGCCCAAAGGTTGCCGCATCAAGCCCACCTCGATCCCTGAAGGTCGGCGGCGTAAATGGCTGACTTCTCCCACTGGATCGGGCAATGCAATGATTTGTCGGATGCCCTCGATCATGCCTTCGACGCGACTGTCATTCAGTTCCAATCGGTCAAGTAGAGCCGCATCCAACCCGGAGGCACGTCCGTGATCCATGTCTTGGCCGTTGGCCGACAGAATGGCAGCGCGTTGCGCTTCGATCGCATCGCAGATCGCAGACAGTGCATGGTTCTTGGTTTCAGTGGACGCCGTCGAAATGGCAGTCAGGGCCGCACGGGCGCGGCTCGCGATGTCTTGATACTGCATCCAGATTCCCTGCAAAAGGTCAGTATACCGAGGGACGGGCCGGGATCCTAGGACCGTCCTTGGCTCTGCAATGCGATCACATCGTTCTCGAGTTCTTCGAGCCGCTTGATCGGATCAGACAGTTCGAACAGTTCTTGCTTCCGCTCAATATCGATAGGCAGCAGTTCGGTCAGCCGCGCACCTACTTCGGCTGCATCGGTATAATCCACATCGCCCACCATGCCCTCAACCGCGGGGTGTTGCCGAAGTCCGTTAAGTAACTCCACCAAAGCAATGTGATCCTGAGGTAGGGCCACTGAGGGCTCCAAGGGCAATGGGGCTGAATCAGCGAGCCAAAGCCCGTCCTCTCGCTGACGCGGATTAAACAACTGTTGCTTGGATTCGCCGATGGCCAAGATGCCGAGCAACCCGTTACTCAGTTGATCGAAATCTCGGATCGAAACCTCACAGCCCACGTCAGCAAACCCCTCAGAGCGGGACATGGTGACGATGAAATGTGTGCCATTGCGCATACACTCGCCGACCATGTCGAGGTAGCGAGCTTCAAAAATCTGAAGCGGTAATCGCCCCCCTGGAAACACCACCAAGGGCAGGGGGAATAAGGGCTTAGCCACAACCGCCTCACGTTTGACTGATTCGAACATCATGAGCCTGTTTATGAGGGGTTGACCTTAAAAATTCAACGCATACTCAGGGCTTCTCGCAAACGTTTTTGCAGCCCATTGAAGCCGCCATTGGACATCAGCACCCATTCACCCTCAGCCGACTTTAAAATTTCAGGGACCAAATCCTCTGACGCATTGCGAATCGACGCGCTCCCATTGCCGCGAAGCAAACATTGGGTGTCCCATGCAGTAGCCTCCGGCACCACCCACCAAACCTGATCTGCCAACCGAGCGGCTTGTTTAAGCACGTCTCGATGCACTCCTTGCTTCATGGTATTTGATGCCAATTCAATGACCGCAGTCACAGGACGATCTCCCGCCTCTGCCTTTACTGCCCTCAAGGTAGCCGCAATAGCCGTCGGATGATGCGCAAAATCGTCCCAAATCCGAAACGCTGAGGTCTCATGCAAGACATTGAGACGACGCGCCACCCCATCAAACAGAGAGATGGCCTCGAGCGCGACCTCTAAGTCGACCCCGACCGAGTGAGCCATGGCGACTGCCAGCTCGGCATTTTCAGCGTTGTGCTGCCCACGAAGCGACCAAGTCACCCGCGCTTTGGAGCTCTCATGGCAAAGCTCGACCCCGTCTGCGCGCAGACTGAACTCTGTGCCGTCCCCCACGCGGGATAACGAAGACCACAGGCCTCGAGCTAACACCCGGTCGACAGCGTCGATTCCATTCCGAGCGATCACGGAGCCGTGGCTTGGCACACGACGGATGGCGTGATGAAACTGGGTCTCAATGGCCGCCAAATCGGGAAAAATATCGGCATGATCGAACTCGAGATTGTTGATGCCAAACACATCGGGGTGATAGTGCACAAATTTAGAGCGCTTATCGAAAAAGGCTGTGTCGTATTCATCGGCCTCCACCACAAACAAATCGCCTCCGCCCAATCGAGCCGATACACCGAAATTACGCGGCACGCCACCAATTAAAAAGCCAGGTGCACGACCTGCATACTCCAAGATCCAGGCCAATAGACTCGAGGTGGTCGTTTTCCCATGGGTACCCGATACTGCCAACACCTGATGTGATTCAGTGAGACGCCCGAGCAACTCGGGGCCAGAGATAAACGGTATTTTCCGATCCAACACCGCCTCCACCACTGGGTTGCCACGAGACAATGCATTCCCGATGACCACGCAGTCCAGTGAGGCATCAAGAACGCTCGGGTCATATCCCTCATGTAAGGTAATACCGGCATCACGCAGTTGGTCAGACATCGGCGGGTACACCTGCTGGTCTGAGCCGGTG
>CAJXXD010000231.1 GCA_913062835.1 uncultured Gammaproteobacteria bacterium | reverse complement strand
CACAAGCGATGAATATTGGACTTGCACTGAGGGGTAATATCTTGCGCTTAGGACACGCGGATCGTCAGACAACCTATCCATCACAGCCGCCTCAGGTGCCGCTTCGCGCCCAGGCACAAACACCAAGCGAAGGGCATCCGGTAAAGGATTGTTGTCGATCAGGGCGTCCATCGAAGACAAACCGTCTTCGGCACTCAGTTGCGCTAACGCCTCGCTTTTCGCAATGAAGATGACCTCTGAGACCGCAGCCGACTCCGCCAAAGTGCGCTCGAGCTCAATCCGTGCCTCGAGCTCCACCTCAGACTCTAGAAACACCAGGGATTCACTTTGCACCGCCGACTCAGGCACTAGGGCTGCCATGCCCATCCAGATTTGACCCAACCAGCCCGGGATCGCCAACAACACGCTCAAAAGGCCGACAAGTACAATGAATTGAGTCAAACGATCGCGCGTTCGCTTGAGCGCATCGATGACCGCATTTTTATGATCCAGCGCCCAACGTTTCATTGGGAACCGTCCGAAATCAAACGTCCCTGCTCGATCACCAACTGACGAAATGGCAGCGACTCCACCACAGCCCGCTCATGCGTGGCCACCAAAATGGTGACGCCCAGTTGTTGAAACTGGGTAAACATCCGCATCACGCGCGCAGACAGCTCCGGATCCAAATTACCGGTCGGCTCATCGGCGACCAATAAAGCGGGGCGATGCACAATGGCGCGCGCGATTCCCACCCGCTGTTGTTGTCCCCCTGACAACACACGCGGTGAGCTCGAAGCCCGATTCAACAGATCAACACGCGATAGCGCTGCGTTCACACGCTTTGGGATTTCATCTTCATCAAACCCAGCAATTCGGAGTGGCAAAGCCACATTGTCAAAGACACTGAGATCCTCTTCGAGGTTAGGGTCTTGGAACACCACCCCGACGCGGCGACGGTATTTCGCCAAACGCTCACCAGACAGCGTGGCCAAGTCGGTCCCCGCCACACGAACCGCGCCAGTCGTCGCCTTTTCAAGGCCTAGCAGCAGTCTCAACAGCGTAGACTTCCCCGCCCCAGAATGGCCGGTTAAAAATGCCATCTCTCCCGGCGCTAGCCGAAAATTCAGATCTGTAAGCGCAACCTGGCCATCCCCGTAGACCTTGCCCACGCCCTCAAATTCAATCACCGCCGCCCTCCGCAAACAGGGCATCTACAAAGGCGTGTCGATCAAAAGGCTGGAGATCTTCGGCTTTTTCACCGAGGCCCACAAACCGAATGGGCAGTTCAAATTCGCGCGCGAGGGCAAACACAATGCCACCCTTGGCCGTCCCGTCGAGTTTGGTCAGCACTAAACCGGTCGGTGCAATCGCTTTGGCGAATTCACGCGCTTGGCTGACCGCATTCTGGCCAGTTGCAGCATCTAACACGAGCAACACTTCATGGGGCGCGCCCATGTTCAACTTGCCAAGCACTCGCCCGATCTTCTCCAGTTCACTCATTAGGTTGGCCTTGTTTTGAAGGCGACCGGCCGTATCGGCCAATACCACATCGATGCCACGCGCTCTGGCCGACTCACACGCGTCATACAACACCGACGCCGAATCAGCGCCTGTATCCTGCGCAATGACAGGCACATCGTGACGCGCACCCCAGGCCTTTAATTGCTCCACCGCAGCGGCTCGGAAGGTGTCACCAGCCGCCAACAAGACCGAACGGCCTTCGGCTTTAAAGCGATGCGCCAACTTACCGATGGTGGTGGTTTTGCCCACCCCGTTCACACCCACCATCAAGATCACATAGGGCGTGTGATTGCTCAGATCAAACGCCTTCTCAGTGGGTGCCAAAAGCTCAGCCAAGATGGATTTAAGCAACGAAAGCAACCCGTCCGCGTCAGAAACCCCCTCTGCCTTGGCGCGCTCAGTCAGCGTGTCCAAGACCCAATCTGTGGTGTCGACACCCACATCGGCAGACAGCAACAAGGCCTCTAAATCCTCTCGAACCTCATCATCCAATCCGCCTTGAAATAGCCCTTTCAGGGACTTCGCCCATCCACTTCTCGACTTCGACAGGGCGTCAAAAAAGCTGGTCGGTTGCAAAGTGGGCTCAGTGGCTTCAGGGACAGAGGGGGCGCCGGACGCGGTGGAATCCGATGGAGACTGCGAGGGCGTTGAGCGGCGTCTGCCCCAGACAGCCCAAACGAGTCCCGCCACGATCACAGCGGTCAGTGCCAGCAGAATTTCTATGCTCATCATGATGGAAGTCCTGTATTTGAAGCGGGCGATGATACCATCTGCGCATGAAAAGAGAGACGACTGCTCCCCGCACTGGTTCGGCCGGTGTCCGCATCATTGGCGGCACGCACAAACGTTCAAAAATCGATGTCTTGGTGCGTGATGGGCTGAGGCCCACCCCAAGTCGAGTCCGGGAAACTCTATTCAATTGGTTAGCGCCAGCTGTTCCAGGCGCTCGCGTGCTCGTTTGTTATGTCGGAACAGGTACG
>CAJXXD010000230.1 GCA_913062835.1 uncultured Gammaproteobacteria bacterium | reverse complement strand
CGATTGCAGTCGCCTTGGGCCCCACACCCGTCAATACAGCGCGCTCACCCGCCTCATACGCGGTCACCGTGTACTCCATCTCGATCACATTGCCACTGAATCGAACCTTAACCCGATATCGAGACCCTTCGCCAAACACGGGGTCCAAAGGCTCCACCGAAATCACTGAATCGTCCCACGACATCAGATGTCTAAAATCAGCAATCAGCCTCAAGACTTCAGCGGGTGGCTTTTTCGATACAAGATGTCGTTCAAATTTCATTAATCACGCTCTGCAAACGGACGACCGACCGACAGGGTGACTGACTGCCGCCCGCCCTCGGTTCGTCCAAAGGATAAATAACCCGGACCCACTGCGGTATCGGCACCGACAAACACCGAGCCGCCACCGAGAGTGTTACCCCAGCGAACCTGATCGCGTTCCTGGAACACGTTTCCAGCCTCCAGGGAAAATCCGATAAACACCGGTTGATCGATGGGGAAGACCGCCTGCTCATTCAAGCGCTGATAGCCAATCACTGAAATTAAACCGGCGTGTCGACCGGAGATTTCATCTGGGCTGTACCCCGATAGCCGGGTAAACCCACCCAAGCTGTATCGTGGTGTGACATCCGTGACAGCAGTCTCAAACAAATAGCCAAAATAGCCTTGAGCCACCAGTGTAGTGCGATCGCGATGATAAAACGGATATAGGACATCCAAGGTCACGCCATCGTACTGCCGAGACGCACCCAGTTTTGCGTCGTACAACGAATATTCACCTAGCACTCGAACACCCTCGGTGGGAAACCCGAGTGCATCGAGGGTATCAAAGCCGATCCGAGCAAAATAGCGAGAGTCGTCCACCGAGGCATTCAGGCTGTCTTGCCCAAGAATGAGACTGTTGTCGATGTGACTCTGACGGAAACCGACCCGCAATTCGCCTCGTGTATCCAACGAGTAGCCCGCATCAAACCCGTATTCTCGGGTCTCAGTCGAATAAATCGACTTAATCAACCCTTGTTCATACAGCGCTTGGTCTTCTCGAACAAAACCCACAATCAACGATGCAAACCAGTCCGATCCATAATCAATCGGTTGATACAGCTCGGAGGTAATTTCGGTTTTGTCGCCGAGGGTAAAACCCGTTCGCCATTCACCACCCAGGGGGTTGATGTTGGTGGCTCGGACTACACCGTTTAGGTTGTAGGAAGCACGACCATCTAGACTGTCTTCCAGGGTAAAGCCGAGATCCAGGTAGTCAGGTCCCCAGGCTTTCTCACGTGTTTCAAGAGACAACCCAACCTGCCCCTCTCGCTCAACCACTGATACTTCGACCTGATCGATGGTCTCCAAAGCATAGATTTGACCCAGATCTGACTTTAAGCGTTCATTATCTAGGGGCTGTCCTGGTCGGACGGTCAACCGATTGGCAATCGTTCGGCTCGATGTCCGCGGCGCATCACTGATGACCTCAACAAAGGCCAGAGTCGGTGACTCAAGCGGTTCTTGACGGGCATCGCGCCAGTCGGCATAGGCAACTTCATTTACTGCAAAGGGTGCCAGCGCTTGCTCAAGATCCGCCATCACTCTGCGGCCGGATGCCAACGCCTCTTCGGCCTTGTTGTAATCACCGGTTGACACATCCACAGGGAAGATCTCGATCAAGACATCGTCCTCGGTCAAGGTCTCCAGCTGCTCTTCGGTATTTCGCCGAGTCAGCAGGTTAGTCAACTGATCGACCACGGTGACCACCGAATCCAGCTCTTGCGTACTGTATCGCTGGGATGAGGTATCCACCACGATCACACGATCCGCACCCATATCACGTGCCACATCGATAGGCAGGTTGTTGGCAACCCCTCCATCCACATACAACCGACCATCCATCTCGACGGGTGAATAAACTACTGGAACGGCCATGGAAGCGCGTAGCGCCGTGGCCAAAGCGCCTCGATCCAACACCACGGGATCACCGGTGGCCAAATCTGTGGCCATGGCCCGAAACGGAATGGGCAACTCATCAAAGTTGGAAACCGTCGCCGTCTCGAGCGTGAGTTCATTGAGCGCTAATGCCAGTTTCTGACCCCGGAGAGCCGCTAGGGGCAGCTTCAACTCACCTGGCGCCACACCCAGATCGAGGCCCAAGAAGTTACGCCCTTCAAAACTTTTATTTCGGAAGCTTCGCTCATTTCGATCGGTGACGTCGCGTAGGGTCGCATTCCAATCCACCGCCAAAAGTTTTTCACGGACCTCATCGGCGGTAAGACCGGACGCATACAATGCACCGACCACTGCGCCCATCGAGGTTCCAGCGATGTAATCAATCGGAACGCGACGCGCTTCTAACGCCTCCAACACCGCCACATGCGCAAAACCACGCGCACCACCGCCAGACAAAACCAAGCCAACTTTCTCGCGCGCCTGAACAAAATCAGCGACACTGAGGCTGACCAGGACGGTGGCGAAGACATGGAACAGTCTCTTCATGATGTCGATAGCACTTCCGGTGACGGTA
>CAJXXD010000229.1 GCA_913062835.1 uncultured Gammaproteobacteria bacterium | reverse complement strand
CACTTCACCAATCCCTGGATCAAGAACGAGCCGCTTTGTCTGAGCTTCGGGTGAAAAGTCAGCAACTGGGTCGCCAGGATACCGAGTCAGCGGTCCGTGCCGAACGGCTGTCGGGACAAATCCAACAAGCCAATACCCAGATCGCGCGGATCGAGGACCAACAGACCCAGTTGAGTGATGACGAAAGCCGATTGGCGGCTGAGATTGCGAGCGCCGAAGCCTCGCCTGCCGTGAGTGAGCAAGAGTTCAGTGATGCGGTCGCAAAAAGCCAAGCACTTGAGGCCGATCTGCAGGCAGCTCGTATCGCCTTGAATGAGGCCGATGCCGATTTGCGAACATTGGAGTCGGAGCGACAAGAGCTTGAGCGGGAGCGTGAACGACTGTCGGCCGTGCGATCTGAATGCCAATTGAAACTCCAAGCCGTTGAGATTGAACGAGATCGGTTGCAGGCAAGCCTAAAAGACCGTGATGAGTCGGTTGAAAAATGGGCGGGGATGGAATCGCAATGGGCGGACGTGGCTTCTGTGGATGCGGAATTGGCGCGGGTGCAAACGCGCATTGAGCGATTGGGTCCGATTAACTTGGTGGCGGTTGATGAGTATCAGCGTGAACTGGAGCGGAAGAGCGAGCTAGACCTTCAGCACGCCGAGTTAACCGAGGCACTAGAGACCTTAGAAGAGGCGATTAAAAAAATCGATCGTGAAACTCGTGCTTTGTTTCGGCAAACCTTTGATGCGATCAATCAATCCTTCGGTGAAATTTTCCCTGAACTCTTTGGTGGGGGTGAAGCTTGGTTGATGCTGACTGATGACGATTTGTTATCGACCGGTGTTGCGATCATGGCACGGCCACCGGGTAAACGGAACTCCAGTATTTATCTGCTCAGTGGCGGTGAAAAGGCGCTGACGGCTTTGGCCTTGGTGTTTGCGATTTTCCGATTAAATCCCGCGCCTTTCTGCTTATTGGACGAGGTCGATGCTCCCTTAGACGATGCAAATGTCGGTCGTTATGCCGAAGCGGTTGCGAAAATGGCACAATCAGTCCAGTTTATTTACATCACGCACAATAAGATTGCGATGGAGCGCGCCAGTCAACTCATGGGGGTGACCATGTCAGAACCCGGTGTGTCGCGATTGGTTTCGGTGGATATTGAACGTGCTGTGGAACTTGCAAGCCAGGAACCCTGATTAATGGAATTCGGATTACGAGAATATTTACTGATTTTAGGCTCGGTCCTGATCGTCGGATTACTGGCCGATGGTATCCGTCGGACCATTAAGCATCGGCGTCAGGGATTGAAATTAGATTTGATGGCGTCCCCTCCCGAATCGCCAGAACCGAACGATGTCAGTGCGCCGCGCCCGGCTAAACGGCCAACCGCAGCGGAGCTCGAGCCCCAGCTTGAGCGTGATCCGTTATTGGAGTCCACTGACACCAGCCAATTGAATTTGTGGGCGTCTGACATCAAGCCCGAGACCATGAAAGCGGCAGAGCCCGATTTGTGGGCCTCGGAACCAGAGGTTTCACTAGATCAAGCGCCGCACCCTGATCGCTTGGATCCCGTGGATGCATCGTCAGATAAGGTCCTTTTCAATACGTCGACTGAAGAGCCGGACTGGTTTGCTGAGCCACAGCCGGCGCAAGCGGCAGAGCGCCAAGAGCCATCTTGGGGCGACACCTCGATCGATTTTGATGACGACGGTGTCTCTGCACCTCGTCCTGCCGGAGGGGAGTCACCGGCGGAGCCCGTAGAACCGGCTCTGGTCAAGTCGCCTGAGTTTGTCCCAGAACCCGAGCCTGAGATTGCAGCTGAGGCCTCCCCAGCGCCCACGCTCGAGGAGCCTGCAGAGACATCCGGCACGCATCAAACACATGATGACGATATGGCTATTTTGGCTGACGGTCCGAAACGAGCGCCGATCGAAGAAACGAACTCGGTGACCAGTCTTAAGCATACGGTGGGTCGGTTGTTTGGGTTCACCAAGTCGCGGGACACGACGGGGGTATCCGATGCACTGCCCACCATGGATATTCCGAGCGAGGAGGCGTCCACGCCCGAGCCGTTTGAGGGCGACGATGGGATCGTGGCACCTGCCCGTTCGGTAGAGCCAGAGCCCGAACCCAATTTAGACGACATTGTGCTGGTGGAATTAAAGCCGGCACGAAGCGATCGGTTTGTGGCGGTCAATTTACATACCGCCTGTCTTCGTGCAGGGCTTCGGAAGACTGAGCAGGGGTTGTATCAGCGGATTCCGCTCGATCAATCTGCCGCTCCGCTATTTACGTTGATCAATAGCCTTGAGCCAGGCACCTTCGAGACCGATGCCAAGTCGGTCGACTCACCGGGATTTTTTGTATTCGCCGAGTTGTCGAAGCAAGTCGACCCGGTGTTTGCCGTAAACGAGCTGATCTCGGGTGCGCGCAGTATTGCCCGTGAAATTGGGGGCGATGTATACGATGAAGCCGGTGTTGCGATTTCAAAAGAATGGATTGATTTGGCGCGGG
>CAJXXD010000228.1 GCA_913062835.1 uncultured Gammaproteobacteria bacterium | reverse complement strand
ACTCAGAACCGGCCGCCATACGAAGAGCACTGGCTCCAAGCAAAGCAGCTACAAAGACCCCTGTCGCCATTGGCCACAGCCGCTTCAGGTCGAGATGCCCCTTGCCTGTCAGTCGCGCAGTCGCTGTGACCGTACCGGCAAAAGCTTGGCATTTGTTGGTCGCGAGCGCTTCAGCCGGTGACAAGCCGGCCATCAAGAACGAAGGAATGGTTAACAGCCCGCCCCCTCCGGCGAGGGTATCGACTGTGCCTGCAAAAAAGGCAACAGCTGCCAGAATCAGCAGCCATTCGGGGTCAAGCGTCAATCACCACCCCAAGGCGCTCTGCCACCTCGCGGTAGGCTTCCATCACGCCGCCGAGCTTTTGCCGGAAGCGGTCCTTATCTTTCTTCTCACCGGTGGCGGTGTCCCAGAGACGGCATCCATCGGGGCTGAATTCGTCCCCGAGCACAATCCGGCCGTGGAACCGACCGAACTCCAACTTAAAGTCCACAAGCGTTAAGCCCGCGTCGGCAAACAGGGGTGCTAACACAGCATTGACCGCCAGTGATAGGCGATGCATTTCGGCCATTTCCTCATCCGTCGCCCAACCAAAGGCCGCCACGTGGTGTTCGGTAATCATCGGATCGTGCAGGGCATCATTTTTCAAAAAGAGCTCAAACAGGGGCGGGTCGAACGACAACCCCTCCTCCACGCCCAAACGGCGCACTAACGAGCCTGCGGCCTTATTACGCACCACACACTCCACCGGAATCATGTCCAAGCGCTTGACCAGCGAGTCAGTCTTAGAGAGCTGCTTCTCAAAGTGGGTCTCAATCCCGGCGGCCTCCAAGGCCCCCATGATAAAAGCGTTGAACTGGTTGTTAATCGCGCCTTTGGCATCGAGTTGTTCGATGATTTCACCGTCGAAGGCCGAGGTGTCATCTCGAAATGCGAGCACCAACAAATCGGGATCATCCGTCAAATAGGCTGACTTTGCTTTTCCCTGATACAACAATTCCTGTGCTTTCATCTTGATCCCACTGTTATCCATTCCATGCCTTCGGATTGTGACGCAACGCGTCGCTCCGCATTGTGCCCCGCCAGGGCTTGCTCCAGCGCCGCTTCCACACGGCTGACTTCATTATTGGTCTCACTCACGTGACACGCCACGACGGTTTGCAACCGCTCTGAGGCCACTGCCGCTACCAAATCTCGGGCCTGCTCGTTGTTTAGATGCCCATAATCCCCGCCAACGCGCTTTTTCAAAAACGACGGATAAGGCCCTTCATGCAACAGCGTCCAATCGTGATTAAATTCCACCGACAGCGCATCAAGCTCTGTGAAGGCCGACAACACGTGAGCCGACACCGACCCCAAATCGCTGAGCACACCCAACCGTTTACCGCTCACTTCGAACACACACTGAATGGGCTCCCGTGCATCGTGCGGCACCGTCACGGGCGTGATCGAGAGAGAACCCACTTCAAAGGCGCCACGTACTTCATGAGTATGGGCCAAGCGATGCCCTGCAACCTCAATCCATGTGCCACGGGTCGCGTACACTGGGATCGTATGACGGCTTGCCAAACTTTCCACACCACCCCAATGGTCACTGTGCTCGTGCGTCACCACGACGGCAGACAACATGTCAGGCTCAAGGCCCAAGCGAGCCAGACGCTTCACCGTCTCTTGGTAACCAAACCCACAATCGAGCAGAAGGTGGGTGTCGTCTGAGCTGATGACGGTACCGTTTCCACGGCTGCCGCTGCCAAGCGACGCAAAGCGCACTAGTACAAACGCTCCTTTAATTCACGGACCAACTCATTGGCGCCCCCAATCGAGGCAGCCCCACCGGTTGGAATCACTCGCAATGACAGTGGGCCTTCGCCCTCGATCAATTGCACTTGGTACGATCCGACCGGGTCTTCAATGGTCGTCGCCAAGGCGCGGTTAAGAGCACTCATTGCCGCCAACCGACGCTCAGTGGCTTTCCGGACGTAGCGGATATTCAAAAGCCCCTGAGACAGATCACCGCCATCGATCGCCGCACCCAAATCACGGACAGCATCCACGGTCACACCGAACACACGAGGCACGCTGGCGTCAATCGATAAGGCATCCAATCCCTCAACCCGCTCAGAGCGCATCCGCGTATCAACTTCCAACATCGCCAACGCTCTGGAGACTGCGCGACCCTCGTCCTCGCGACGCTCAAGGTGGTATTTGAACTCATCCAAAATTCGACCCACTAAGGTTTCATCGAACTCGCCGAAGGCTGGTGTCAGTTGCACTTCACTGGTTTGTGCACGCAGACCGGGACGCACTGTTAACCGAAGCGCAACCTCACCCACTTCCGGCGCGAAATGACGGATGATGCGACTGCCTGAGTGCTCGTTCATGCCCTGGAATACCGACGATTCCACCACCTGCAAGCCATCATTCTGCTCAGACCGCGTCACTTGCAGCTTATTTTCTTCAATAAAGGTCCGAAGTTCGGGATAAACCGCCGAGGGCCCTTCAGGAATCGACAACCAGTGCAGCTC
>CAJXXD010000227.1 GCA_913062835.1 uncultured Gammaproteobacteria bacterium | reverse complement strand
TTGGTTGTACCCGCCAAACACGCCAAGCCACAGAAGACCGAGCGCATAAATCACCGCCATACCAGTGACCATGGCCACCAAGGCGCCAACACGGCTTCGATCCAGACCCCGCTCAGCCAACCAACCGGTGACCACAGCCGCAACCAAGAACCCGGCAAGGTAGCCGCCCGTCGGACCGGCCATGTACAAAAGACCCAAGCCTTTTTCTGGCGTACCGGCAAACACAGGCAACCCCATGGCGCCCTGCATCAGATAGAACAAAACGGCAGCCCCACCGAGCTTCGAACCGAGCACCACGCCCAGCATCAATACCACCAGCGGCTGAAGCGTCATGGGCACAGGGTAAAACGGCACCTGGAACTTGGCCGATGCGGTCAACAACAGTGAACCGACAACGACAAGCGCCAACTGACGGAACCGGCCCCCTTGGTTGTCCCAAAGGACATCCATCAATACACCCTGATTAGCCTGCGTCATACTGTATTCCTTATGTCATGAGGCGTGTATTACAGCCGGAAACCAAGAGGTCGTCAATTATATGTACTACCAAATAGTTGACGACATTCAGCCCTGTCTGCGCTGCGCGCTTCCAACCCGTCACGGTCTTTGCGCGTCATGCCAGAGCCGGCTACCCGTCGGACCGTTTGAACTCAGTCCAGACATCACCGCCCTAGTGATCCAAAACGAGCTCACCCACCGACTCCTCAGCACCTATGATCGAACAGGACACGCCAGCAGTGTGAAACCTTGGCTTCGCGTCTTATCGCGAGAAGCGCCCTCGGTACCTACCGTCATGATCGCGGATCGGAACGATCCTCTGTGCCAGACCGTGCTCCACCGTCTGGCGCACACTCGGCCCACGATCGCCATCGGCACCCACGTACGAAACGGTCTAAAAACATTGGCATTGACCCGGAGCGCACCGACTGCGGTCGAGATACCGACGCTGAGCCTGGTCACTTAAACCTTAATAGCGAACAATCGCCGGCCAAGCCGGTTCAGGTACAAAATCCAAGCATTCATAGACATCGAGCGTCGAGCGAACCGTGTCGTCCGGCATGATTTGGGACACGGTTCCCAATAAGGTGAACGAACCACACCGTGCTGCCATGGCCTCCGAGTATCCCCCCAAATGCACCACCCGGGCGTGCGGTGTCTGTAACACGCCCCAGTGGTCGTACTGATTCAAACGGCGGGTTGTCTCAGGTACCACCTGACCCAGCGGTGCCCCATAGCGCGTCGCATCCGCCGCCTCGGACGGCCAAAAATACAAAGCCCATGCCAGCGTCGAATAATGCCCTGCACTGAGCACCTCAGTGGGCCCGGCTAGGACCGCTGCATCGGCCATCGCCCGGTCCCAACCTCGTATTTTCTGAAACGCATCGCGGTCTTTGGACAAGCCAAGCGAGTAGGGGAACAACAGTAAAAGCAAAACCGCGACCTGCAGCACGCCAAGCACACCGGCGGTTTGCAGCGACCCTTTAAACCGCTCAGCCCACACAATGAGAAGCGCTGGCAAAAGCGGCAGCGCCCAGTTCAAGAGCACCTCACCGAACAATCCTTTGACCACAAAAAAGGCCGCCAGCGTCACAAAGCTGGCCAAGAGCATCTCACGCACCCTCGCCGAAGTATCGTCATCGAAGCTCGAGGCCATGGGTTTGAGCCGCAGACCACCGAACAGCATCCAAGCAAACAAGGGCATGGCAGCCAGGAGAAACCCTGGAATCCAATTCACAGCCTGGATTGGACTGGATCCCTCAGAGCCGACGTGTCCGAACTCATGCTTAAAATGGGAAAAGTCGTTCTCGAGGTTCCACGCAATCCACGGGCTGAAACAGAGCGCGCAAAAGAGCGCACCCAAGTACGGGCCGGGCGTCAACAATAAGTGCGGTGAACGCAACAGCACCCAGGGCAGGATCGACAACGGAATCAACGCAATCGACAATTTCGATAAAGCCCCCAAACCGAGTGCCCCACCCATGACCATCCACCAGAGTTCGGGGTGACTTCTCGGATGGGCAGAAATCACCGAGGCCATGGCGCCATAAGCCACCAAAATAAAACACAACAACCAAATATCGGTGGTATGCACCGAACCGAGCGTCAATATCAAAGGGCTTGTGACAAACATCAAAAGCAATAGACGCGATTGGCGTCGATCGAGTCCCGCCAGATGCCCAAGCCACAGCAAAGCAGCTGCCGAGCCCAGCCATGCAATCCACGCAGGCAGCCGGACTTGAACCGTCTGTGGCAACCAGGAAAGCGTGTGCGTTAACGATTGGGTGAAGGTGACCCAAGGCCCCTTGGTCTGGTAACTGAAATCCGGAAAGGCCAACCAGGTCGCGTACTGCGCTTCATCAAAATGCACCGGCAACAGAGCCGACCCCAGCCAAACCAGGATCAGTCCGCCCAACGCAATGACAATGCCTCTCACCTAGAGATTTTGCTCCGCATAGGAGGCCAGTCGTGACCGCACGACGCCTTCCAAATGTTGTGTGGATGCACCCGACCAGCCTTTAAACCGC
>CAJXXD010000226.1 GCA_913062835.1 uncultured Gammaproteobacteria bacterium | reverse complement strand
CATGCGAAACACGACCATGACTCACACAAACACGACCATGACTCACACAAACACGACCATGACTCACACAAACACGACCATGACTCACATAAACACGACCATGACTCACACAAACATAAACATGAACATGAACATGGAGAGTACGATGCACATATTTGGCTGGACCCAAATAATGCATCTTTGATCGTTGAGAAGATCACGGCAGTGTTAACTGAACTCGATCCCGAAAATTCGGCTCGCTATAGTGCTAACGCGGATAAGACGCACAAACGGATCGATGACATGGTGGTTCAAATCCAACAAAAAGTGTCTGAAATCGACAACTCTGGATTTATCGTCTTTCACGATGCCTACCAGTATTTTGAACGTCACTTTGGGATTGCCGCGGTTGGCTCGATCACAGTTTCGCCTGAGGTCATCCCGGGCGCCAAGCGAATTTCTGAGCTACGCCAAAAAGTAAAGGATGCCAAAGCGACCTGCGTAATGTCCGAGCCCCAATTTGAGCCTCAAATTGTGCAGGTCATTACCGAAGGGACTTCAGCAAAATCAGGCGTCTTGGACCCACTGGGTGCCGGGCTTAATGCGGGGTCCGAGCTCTATTTTGAATTAATGCACGCAATGGCGAATTCGTTGAGCAACTGCCTGAGCCGTTGAGATATGTATTAAATCTCATTTGAGGCCAACAGCTGCGCCTTTTCACATTCGCAGGAGTGTCCAGACGGCATGATGAAGGCGCGAGAAACGTTTGCATCGGCGCTTGTGGAAGGCACCCGGACCAGCAGTCCATCGATAACTTGTCGATCAAGCATCTTCAACGCTTGATCGAGCGAGTCTAAAAGACGACTGAGTGAACCAGTTAGAGACGCTCCATAAAAATTGTGACCTCGGCTACATCGAAGCCGAATTTTTGAAGATAGGATCGATTGAAAAGCCGGCGCTCATCCAAGGCCCAGAACCAATCGGAAAACTGGACCCTGATCATCCGCTCACCCACCGGAATATCCATTTCATACTGCCAATGAAAGGCGTTACCAAAGGACTGCCCGTTGGCCAATCCGGAAATATCTCCCGCAGACCCGGAATACCCGGCATCACCTTGTTTCTCAATCACCCAGGTCCGGGTTTTAGGCCCATCTCCAATCGCGTACTCGAAGGTCTCGTCTAAAATTAGCTGATTGCCTTCGATCCGGCCGTCAATATCGACTGTAAAACGTTGAACCAACTCGCCGTCACGGCCTTGAACCAATCCCCACGCCCTGACCGATCCATCAAAAAACGCAAACAAATCGAATTCCGGCTCCACACTCTGATAGCGTCCGCCTTCAAGATGCGTTGCGCACCCTGTCAGAGCAATTGCGCAGAGCAACACCCAACCCCTAAACAAATCTTTCATTGTGACAATCCTAATAAATTCGCCCGAAGCTCCGGGCGTGAGGTGGTCTCTGACAACCAAATATCAAAAAAGGCGCGTGCCAATATGAGATCAGACAGTGAGCCAATCCAATCATCATTTAAGTAAAATGACGCGCCGGTTTCGGGATCAAATACACCCACCAATCGATCACTCGGCTGCACATCCTTAAAAATGCCAGCCAAGACTGAGCGCCAATCTTCGACCTTGTCCTTGGACAGCAAAGTGACGCGTTCGATTTCATCGATAGAGTGAGACACGATGTCATCTGCTGACACGGCCCTTCGGTAATCGATTACTAAACGAAACCCTTGATCAGGACGATAAAACCCAGAATCCGAATACAACCGAGCGTCATAGATATCCCAAAACAAAACCGAAAGCGTGCCCTGACCGACAAGGACTCCAGGCTCACCAGAATCACTGGACGCATTACTGCCTCCGGCACATACCATGATCGCGGCAAAGGTACAGAAGTGGATGATTCGGATTGGGCGGAATTTCATAGACTTCCTCTTGCTCTCTGTACCTGCGTGGGGGCACTACCCTCTTTTTTCATCAAGGTGCGACGCCGAGATCCAGGCAAAAAAAAGCCGGGGAACCCCGGCTTCTTAACAGAATCATTGGAAATCACTGCTGGGATACAAACAGTACCAATGACTCGATATCTTCTGCTGACAGCATTTGACCGTACGCTGGCATGACACCCACGCCATTGGTCACCGCCAATCGAACCGCTTCAGCAGTCGGCTTCAGGTCATCCAGATTCGGGCCGACCATGCCGTTACTGCCTGCTTTAGAATAGGTATGACATACCGCGCATGGTGGCGCAGCCTGCTGAGTAAACAGTGCTTTTCCGCGCTCAGCATCTGCTGCGTGAGAAACCGCGGCACTCATACAAAACGCGCCGGCCACTGCCGACAAAATCACCTTATTCATTGTTCACATCCTCAAATAAAAAGGGTGCGGCTATACAACCGCACCCTAAGTGGGTCAGTTATTAAACCCGAACGGTCACACCGTGATCTTCCCAACCGTTGTGGGCATATCCACGCTCATTCTCGATACGCTCGCGAGGCTGAGTATTGCCGTCCACGTCAGTTGCACGAGACAC
>CAJXXD010000225.1 GCA_913062835.1 uncultured Gammaproteobacteria bacterium | reverse complement strand
AGTTTGTCGATATTACGGATGATCTTTTCCCGAACTTAGAAACGCAAGAGTCACCGGAGTCCTTGTTTGTTCACGGATTTCATACCGGGGATATTAATCTTGATGGCAACACCGATCTGATTGTTCAAACCGCAGGGTACTTAATAGAGGGTGAGCCCGGGCATCATTCGGTTTTTCTTGGTCAGTCGGATGGTACTTTCCTCCCGATCAAAGCGGCGAATGGATACGGAGGATTAGATGCCTTCAACGCCGGAGAGAACATACCACTTAATCACGCGAGTATCGGTGATTTTAACGGTGATGGCGCTGATGACATTGTTGTTGAGGGCGATGCCGAAGAGGTCGATGGTAGCTACAGTGATTATTTGTATGTCTTGCTGAATAAAGGTGAGGGGCGAGCAGCCGAGAAGGTTTTTGGAACAGAGGCTGAAGATACGCTGGAGGTTGAAGGCAAAGTATCTGTTTCAGCGCTGATGGGCGATGACATGATTCGAAACCTCGGGGATGGGTTGGTGACGAGTCAGTGCTCAGGGCCTCGTAGCAACTTCAAGATCGAAAGGGATGGTGAGGCTGTCACGGTGACAGATACTGTTGGCCGTCAAGGGACCGATCGACTTGAGGGGGTTGGGCGATTGGAGTTTTCTGATGTTCATGTTGCATTGGACACGGATGGTGCTGCGGGAATGGCGTATCGCCTTTATGAGGCGAGCTTTGATCGTAGTCCGGATGCCATGGGAGTTGGTTTTTGGATAGAGCGTTTGGATAGCGGGATGTCGAGTAACGAGGTGGCGGCTCGTTTTCTTGATTCGGCTGAATTTCGCACGCTTTATGGGACGGATGTTGGGGATGGGGATTTTGTTGAAACGCTTTATCGCAATATTTTGGATCGAGCGCCGGAGGCGCAGGGGTATGACTGGTGGGTCAATGAGCTAGCTTCTGGTGCTCGTAGCCGCGCTGAGGTGCTTGCGGGCTTTGCAGATTCGCCAGAGAACCGAGATAACGTAGCTGAAATGATTGCCACTGGCATCGAGTACGTCGCTTGGGATGAGGTGGGGTAGTGGGAAGTCGAAACCCTGTATCTACTACGCAATCGAATCATGGATTCAGGCGCGGTAACCCCGTTCCCGGAGCCAGTTCGCCGGCGGGGCTCACCTCGAGGCGATTCAGGAAGCCTACGTGGCGTACTACGATCGAAATGCGGATAAGGTGGGGCTGGAATATTGGGCTGAGCGGCTGGCGGATGCTGATGGAGATCTGGACGCCGTGATAGATGCGTTTGCCAACTCGGCTGAAGCCCAAGCCCGTTATGGACCGATTAACGACGACACAATCTCTGAGGTGATCAGTGCCATCTACGATGGCCTGTTCGAGCGGGCGCCGGATGCGGACGGACTCGCCTTTTATGAGGCAGGTTTTGAGAGCGGAGAGTTTACGCCGGGGGCTCTTGCAATCGATATCGCGCGCGGCGCCACGGGAGCCGATGCTATTGCGCTCGATAACCGCATCGCAATGGGTATCGTGGATGCTCTGACGGCCGTCTGATTGGAATTAGGTAATGAGTTAAGGTCCACCAGCAGTGGAGGCAGGGTTAGCCGATGCAGATGCGATTTGACTATCAAGCGCATGCCTTCGTTGAAACCGAGCTGGCGCCACCATACGAGTATGCGGGTAGGGTGTATGAGCCGAGTGTGGTGAGTTATTTTGCTCACGACGTTGGCTCAATTGATTTAAACGCTAACGGCTGGCGTGATCTGGTGATTCCCTTGAACAAGGGCTATCAGACTGGCATCGATACGCGAACGCCGTTTATGGCTTTAATGAATGATCAGGGCCAGCTCGGCCTCGATCGTGATTGGCAGGCGCAGATGCCCGTTGTGTCCGGCGCTCGACGGTTGGAGCATCTGGTGCTCGGACCGGATAAGACCCCAGCTATTGCGACGGTTCAGCACGAGACCGGTGATGAGATCGGTGCCAGTTTTATCCTGATGACCCCGGAAAAAGACGATGGCTCTGTGCAGCAGCCTGACCTTGTTCCACCCTTACCATTCTCTCAGGCAGAGGGCCGGGATGATTTCGTCAATGCACACTCGCTCGCCGCCGGTGACGTCAACGGCGATGGTCTTGATGACCTGGTGGTGGGTAATTGGCACTGGCGAGCAGATGCTATCGATAAGGAACTTGGGCCATACGTGCTTCGGCAGCAAGCCGACGGCACCTTTGATGTGGATGAGACCGCTGTCCCATCCGAGATATACGATGGCCTGCTTGATCTCCATTTGTACGACTACAATGGCAACGGCCTCGATGATCTGATTGTCGGTCAGCAAAACGCACCGATGGGCAGCCGGGTGCTGATTAACCAGGGCGGTGAGTACGTTACCGGAGCGTCGGTCACGCTGCCGCCATCGGCCTATGGAACCGACAACCAGCTGCACCTAAAAACTTTCTCTGAAGATTTTACCGGCGACGGCATTGAGGAGTTGCTTATTCTCTGGTCAAGGGCTGAGCCCTACTATGGCGGCAATTACCTCC
>CAJXXD010000224.1 GCA_913062835.1 uncultured Gammaproteobacteria bacterium | reverse complement strand
CCCTCCGATTGCCCCCAGGCCACATCGTGACCGCGCTCTATGGCAACGGCTTTAGGATTCCCCTCGACCGCCACCCAATGCCGTTCGACCCAGTATTCCGCTACCACCCAAGTGACCACAGCATCATCCAGCTTAGCCAGCAAGCCCATTGGATCATTTAGGGGCCAAGACTCGGCCTCATCCCCTTGCCCAATCACCACGCGATCGGATAACCAGTATGCGATCCGCGTGTGCTTTGTTTCAGACATCGGAATTCCTCCCTTTGCTCACAGCGAAGCAGGAAAATGACGTCGGTCAACTCGGTATTGGACTTTGATTTTAGGTACACTGAGACCTTGGACTAGACGGGACTACTGTGAAAAGCACTTTCAGATTATTCACCGGCGTTGCGATCACAGGCGTGGCTTTCACGCTGTTTGTCTTGATCGGCGGCTATCTGTATCTGAAGCCCGGCCTACCCGATGTCGAGTCCTTGCGCACCGTTCAGCTTCAAACCCCCTTGCAAGTCTTCTCACGCGACGGACTGCTGATTGCGCAATTCGGCGAAAAACGTCGCGACCCGGTCAGCATTAATGAGGTGCCTGTTGATTTGGTCAAAGCGTTTTTAGCGGCCGAGGATGACAACTTTAGAGACCACGTAGGCATTGATCTCTTAGGCCTGGGTCGTGCAGCCTGGCAACTGGTCTCGAGCGGCCAAATTCAGTCCGGTGGCTCCACCATCACGATGCAGGTCGCAAAAAACTATTTTTTGAGTCACGAGCGCACCTTTGCCCGTAAGTTCCGGGAAATTTTATTGGCACTTGAGATTGAAAAAGCGCTGACCAAAGACGAAATCCTTGAGCTCTATTTCAACGTTATTTTCTTAGGCCACCGCGCGTATGGGGTCAATGCGGCCGCTGAAATTTATTACGGCAAACCCCTCGATGCACTGACGCTCGCACAATCGGCCATGATCGCCGGATTGCCGAAGGCCCCTTCAAAATACAATCCGATTGCCAATCCCGCACGCGCTAAAGAGCGACGGGATTGGATTCTGGGGCGGATGCTGAAACTCGACTACATCTCAGAGGCGGATCACCAAGCAGCGATTAATCAGCCTGTGACCGCCCGGCTGCATGGCATACAGCTCGATCTAAGCGCCCCCTATGTGGCAGAGGAGGCGCGCCGTATCGCACTTGAGATCTTCAATGACGATGCATACACCGATGGCCTGAGGGTCTTTACCACCATCGACGGCCAAGCCCAAAAATCCGCGCAAAATGCCGTAGTGACAGGTCTTTTAGAGTACGACCGCCGCCATGGTTGGCGTGGGGTTGAGGCGAGCTTAGAGGGGGTCAACCCAACCGATTGGCTGGCTCAGTTACAACCCATCAGCCGAATCGGTCCCTTAGCACCTGCGGTGGTCACTGAGGTCTCTGAGGACCAAATTACCGCGCTGCTGAAGACAGGTGAAACCGTTCAAATTAACCGAACGGGATTTCGCTGGGCGCGCGCCTATCGAAGCGTCAACAGCGTGGGCGATGCCGTCACTGACGCACGGACGCTTGTGTCTCCAGGTGATCTAGTGCGCGTGGTCCGAGAAGGAAGCCAATGGTGGCTGGCGCAAAATCCAGACGTAGAAGCCGGTTTCGTTGCTCTCGACCCGCAAAACGGGGCGATTCGCGCCATGGTCGGTGGATTTAATTATTTTGAATCTAAGTTCAATCGAGCCATCCAAGGTGGACGGCTTGTCGGATCGGGCTTTAAGCCGCTGATCTACAGCGCCGCTTTGGAGGCTGGCATGACCCCTGCCACCTTAGTCAACGACGCGCCTGTGGTGTTTGACCAGACAGAAGCGGCAACCGACTGGCGCCCACAGAATTCCAGCGGCACCTTCCTAGGACCGACACGGCTGCGAACGGCCCTGTACCGGTCTCGCAACCTGGTGTCAGTGCGTTTGGTACGGGAACTTGGCATCAATCGAGTGATCGAAATTGCCGGACGATTTGGGCTTGAGCGAGACAAACTACCTCGGGATCTGTCGATTTCCCTGGGAACCGCCTCGCTGACCCCAGTGGAAATGGCTGAAGTCTATGCCGTCTTTGCCAATGGCGGATACCGAGTCCGTCATCACCTAATCGATCGCATTGAATCCGCCGATGGCGCGCTGCTGTATCAAACTGAGCCGGTCAGCGTATGCAAAGCAGAATGCGAAGGCCGTCAGGTATCAGTGGATCTCGATTTCGATAACCGCTTAAAGCCGGTCTCTTCGGACTTGTTTGTAATCGAACCCACCCCCCGGATCGCGCCCCGCGTTTTGGATGCACGCATTCAATTTTTAATGCATGACATGCTTCGCGATGTGGTACTCCAAGGGACAGCAAAGCGAGCCTTGGAACTTGGCCGAAAAGATTTGGCTGGAAAAACTGGCACCACCAACGACCAATTTGACGCTTGGTTTAACGGCTACCACCCCACACTCGTCTCCTCGGTATGGGTCGGCTTCGATCAGCCTAAAACGCTCGGGCGAGCCGAATATGGTGGGCGAGCCGCCCTGCC
>CAJXXD010000223.1 GCA_913062835.1 uncultured Gammaproteobacteria bacterium | reverse complement strand
AGACCCTCTTTTTCAAACGCCTCATCCAAGCGCGAACGACCGGTAAATCCGAATACGTAGGTCACAATCGGATGCCTCGCCAACTCGGCGAGCGTCAAGGGATGATCCAAATTCGCAAGGGGGTGCTCTTTGGGTACGATGATGGCCCGGTTCCATTTGTAACAAGGCATTAACAACAAATTCGAAAAATGCTCTAGACCTTCGGTTGCAATGGCAAAGTCCACCTCACCATCGGCCGCCATTTCAGCGATTTGAGCCGGTGTACCCTGCTGCATCTGCAAAGACACTTCGGGGTACTCACTCATGAACTGATGGATGATTGGTGGCAGCACATAACGCGCCTGGGTGTGTGTGGTCGCAATCGAAAGAACCCCTTTGGTCTCATCCGAGAATTCCTGAGAAATCTGCTTGATGGCATCCACTTTGTGCAGGATTTCCGATGCCACCCGAAGGACTTCTTCACCCGCCGGCGTAATCGAAACCAAATGCTTGCCATTGCGCGCAAACACTTCAACCCCCAGCTCGTCTTCTAGAAGTCGTATTTGCTTGGAAATACCGGGCTGGGACGTAAATAAGGTTTGCGCGGTCGCAGACACGTTGAGATCATGGTTTGCGACTTCGCAGATGTATCGAAGTTGTTGTAGCTTCATTTATTTATGGCACACAAAAATCATCATTATTGGAACGCAGTTCGCAGTAGATTCGCACTTATAACCGATTTATACTATCCGCGCTTTTCATAATAACCAGAAATAGTAATTCCCACAGCCTTTTTAAGTGGCGGGCGGACGCCTTAGCCCTTTGGAGGCTTCACGGGCGTTGTTATAGCGTCCTATAATATTGTTAGACGATATTTTCATAAAAGGAAGGAACGGAATGTCTATCGCAGCTGAACATCCCGCATACGACTACCGCACCGTGCGCCAATTCGCGATCATGTCGGTGGTTTGGGGTATCGTGGGGATGGGGCTTGGTGTATTGATCGCCGCCCAGTTGGTATGGCCTGACTTATTGGCCTCTCAGTTTTCGCACTTTGGACGTCTCCGTCCACTCCACACCAATGCGGTGATTTTCGCATTTGGTGGCTGTGCACTCTTTGCCACTTCTTACTATGTGGTACAGCGAACCTGTCAAACACCGTTGGCCTTCCCTGCCCTGGTGCGCTTCACATTCTGGGGTTGGCAGCTGGTGATCCTGGCAGCTGCCATCACCCTGCCCCTGGGATTCACCTCGAGCCACGAATACGCTGAGCTTGAGTGGCCGATCGACATTTTGATTGCTGCCGTGTGGATTTCCTATCTGACCGTATTCTTAGGCACCATCGCCAAGCGCAAAACGCCACACATTTATGTGGCCAACTGGTTCTTTGCGGCCTTCATCTTGGTGATCGCGGTGCTGCACATCGTCAACAGCGCACAGATTCCGGTCAGTCTGTTTAAGTCGTACTACGTTTACTCAGGCGCTATGGATGCCATGGTGCAGTGGTGGTATGGCCACAACGCGGTTGGCTTCTTTTTGACAGCCGGCTTCCTCGGCATGATGTATTACTTCGTTCCGAAGCAAGCAGGACGCCCGGTTTACTCTTATCGCCTGTCAATCGTCCACTTCTGGGCCTTGATTGCGACCTACATGTGGGCGGGCGCTCACCATTTGCATTACTCAGCACTACCTGACTGGGCACAGTCTGTGGGCATGGTGATGTCAATCATCCTGTTGGCACCGAGCTGGGGCGGCATGATTAACGGTGTTATGACCCTGTCAGGTGCGTGGCACAAATTGAGAACCGACCCTATTTTGCGGTTCTTAGTGGTGTCGTTGTCGTTCTACGGCATGTCGACCTTCGAGGGTCCGATGATGTCCATTAAGACGGTCAACGCGCTGTCGCACAATACCGACTGGACCATTGGTCACGTGCACTCAGGTGCATTGGGCTGGGTTGCCATGGTATCGATCGGCTCGCTCTACCACCTGATTCCTAAGGTCTTGGGCATCGCACAGATGTACTCAACCCGATTGATCAACCTCCACTTCTGGATGGCCACCATCGGAACCGTGCTCTACATCGCAGCGATGTGGGTCAACGGCATCATGCAGGGCTTGATGTGGCGTGCAGTCAATGCAGACGGGACCCTGACCTACAGCTTCATCGATTCAGTTGAGGCAAGCTACCCAGGTTGGATTGTTCGCGTCATCGGCGGCGCCATCTTCTTCAGCGGCATGTTGGTGATGATGTACAACGTCTACCAGACCGTGCAGGAGGCGAAGCGCCAAGATGCGATTCGCGACACCAGCCTGCCCGAAGCCGCCACAGCGTAAAGGAGAGCTCTGTGAAAACACATGAAAAAGTCGAGAAAAATCTAGGCCTCCTTTCGGTGCTGATCCTAGTCGTGATCAGCTTCGGGGGCCTGGCAGAGATCGTCCCGCTATTCCACATGTCAAAGACCACCACTCCGGTGGAGGGCATGAAGCCGTGGACTGCGCTTGAGCTGGAAGGCCGGGACATCTATATCCGTGAAGGCTGTCACGTCTGTCATACGCAA
>CAJXXD010000222.1 GCA_913062835.1 uncultured Gammaproteobacteria bacterium | reverse complement strand
CTGTCACGCACATGAAGAGCCCGGTGTGACTCGCGAGATATTGTCTGAAGCCGCATCGTCGCCCAAGGTGATTGCGCTGGGTGAAACCGGTCTCGATGGATTCCACGAGCCAGTCAGTGACGCACAGCGCCACAGTTTCCAAGTGCATCTTGAGGCGGGTAAGGCGCTGCAATTACCGATCGTAGTGCATACGCGGGACGCGCGAGAGGAGACATTGGCTATGATCAAGGCGCATGGATGCTTAGAGACAGCGGGCGTACTTCACTGTTTCACGGAAAGTTGGGATATGGCTAAAGCCGCGTTGGATATGGGCTATTACATCTCGATGTCGGGCATCGTCAGCTTTCCAAAGGCCACGAATGTGCACGAGGTGTGCCGCAAGATTCCTGATGATCGTTTGTTGATCGAGACCGATGCACCTTGGTTGGCTCCGGTTCCGCATCGTGGAAAGTCCAATGAACCTGCGTTTGTCAGTCATGTCGCTGAGGCCGTTGCCGCGCTTCGGGGGGTGGCTCCTGAAGCCATTGCCGAACAGACCACTGAGAATTTCTATCGCTTATTCAAGGCCGCTTCGTGAGTTTGTCTGATGCCGTACGCCAGGAGCGCGAGAAACGGAAACAGAGTGCATTTCTTCGTCGAGAGCACGACATTTTAGATCAAGCCGAAATGGCCATGCTCGAAGAGGGGATTCGGCAAGTCAGTGTTGATGCGATTGCTGCCCGCGCGGGCGTCGGTAAGGGCACCATTTATAAGCACTTTGACAGTAAGCAGCAGGTTTGGGTGGCGCTGGTGGTACGTGGCTACGACCACCTCACCGAAGTATTAGGCCGAGTCAATGACCCGGTGCAAAGTGTGCATGATTGGATGGAAGCGCAGTTGTACGGAGCACCTAGAGCCCGTCTTCGGAGAGAGCTGTCGACGGTCTTGTGTGAGGACGGTTTATCCATGCCGATTCAGAGAGCCTATGACCGGATGCAACGCCGCTTAGTCCAGTTGATGGTCACGACGGCAGGGGCCCATGAGGGGCCAGCCCGAGCCTATTGGTTGGAAGCGCTGGTCGAAGGCGCATTACAGAAGCTTCAGGGCCCGCTCAAAGAGCCTGGATTTGATGAAGAGGCCTACATAGAAGCCGTCCTCAGAAGTGTGTCGGCTTTGGTACAAATCAGTGCAAGGCCTGCTAAAAAGGACGATGGACTCACCTATCTTTAAGTCAGTCGGATCGAGTCACCGATTGAAATTAGGCCAGGCGACTCAGCGATCAAAAAGAGCCCGCAACAGTCCGTGTCACAGTGAGCCTCAAGCCGAGCGAGAAAATCCATTTCGCGGGGTGCGATCCAACTGCATTCTGTGGCTCGACAGCGGACGATGGGTTCAGCCACCCGAAAAGTCGCATCTCCGATCGAGAGAACTTGTCCGACCCATTGGGTCTCAGCGAAGGCGGGAACGCCTTCAATCAATAGGTTACCTCGATAGCGTTTTTCACTGGCATGCGTCTCTGTGATCTCGGCAATAGCTTGAACAGTCTCAGCGTTGATCAAGGAGACGTACGCGGTCGGTTCGTCGGTGAAGCCCGTTGGGCATTCAACTAATTGAAGTCCGGTGGTATCGGCCACTCGATCAGACAACCAATCAGCAAGAGCATTCGCCTCATCAGGCCATTTAAGATTTAAGGTCTCTTGATCTAGAGGGAAGGAAGCCTCTGTCACTGACCACCGCACCTGAAGCTCGGCCAGAGCATCGGTGTGTACAGATTGTAAGAAAAACTTTTTGGGCCGCCAGCCTTCAGTGGACGGCGGGATCCGATCCCGATGCTGAAGCGCATACTGACGATCACCGATTAGAGTTTGGTTGGCCCGAATGATCGTATGTTCCAAGGCTTCGCCGGCGAGGCCTTTGACTGGATAGCGGGTGATGCTTTTTAGGTTCATTCGGGGTGCTGACACAACTCGAGAAGCACACCTTCAGTGTCTTTTGGATGCACGAAGGCGACACGTGTGCCGTGGGCTCCAGGCACCGGCTCTTCGTTGATTAAGGTGTAGCCGGCCTGTTTTAGACGAGCAAGCTCCCCCTCAATGTCTGTGACGGTGATGGCCAACTGTTGCAAACCGCCTTTGCCAGCATTTTTCGCAATAAACTTGGCGATCGGCGACTCAGGGTCTGTGGCGGCAATCAGCTCAATGCACGATTCGCCCAGTTTAAAAAAGGCGGTCTCGACTTTTTGTGAATCCACACGATCTCGACCCGTTAGCGTAAATCCGAGGCCTTGGTAGGTTTGGATCGCCGCTTCGAGGTCGTTGACCGCGATCCCTACGTGATCAATTTTCTGCAACATACAAGCCTCCTTGTTCAATAGGTATGAATTACGAGCGGTTTAGGGCGTCTGTAAGCGGTTTAATGCAATGTAAGGCGGCAATAGGGGGTGCCACCTTTCCATCGGCCACGAGTGCCCGTTGTGTCTGGTACAGACGATCCCAGTTGGGATCGCTTTTAAGCATATCTGCCACACCATCTTTCAGAAGCCGTTCAAACCACTCGCTGGCTTGAGCCTGTCG
>CAJXXD010000221.1 GCA_913062835.1 uncultured Gammaproteobacteria bacterium | reverse complement strand
AACGAACTGATTCAGACATTCTGGATGCGTTAAACCTTTTCTTACAGCGCGCTGGTTTGGTGATCGAAACACCGAAGAACCTTACCCATCTGCCCGACCAAGATTGGGTGCGCGTCTCATTGGCGCAGTTCCAACCCCTCCGGATTGGGTCCTTTTGGGTCCGCCCGTCATGGCATGAACAGCCACCACCGGAAGGAACCACCCTACTCCATCTTGACCCGGGACTGGCATTCGGCACCGGCATGCACCCCACTACGCAGTTGTGTTTGGAGTGGCTTAGTAATCATCCACCAGTAGGCAAGAGCGTGCTCGACTTCGGCTGTGGCTCCGGGATTTTGGCGATAGGCGCTGGGTGTCTGGGTGCCAAACCCTTAGTGGGCCTAGACATTGATCCTCAAGCACTGATCGCCACCCAAAGCAATGCTGCGCTCAACGGGTTATCCATCGACACTCGGTTGCCCGATGAGACCCCAGAGGCTTCTTTTGATTTGGTATTGGCCAATATTCTGGCCAACCCACTGATTGAATTAGCCCCAATCATCAGCGACCGGGTGAAACCGGAAGGCTTTTTGGTGCTTGCTGGACTTCTCGACGAGCAAGCGGAAGCCGTCATGAACGCGTATCCCGATATTGTATTTGCACCGCCTATTTCCCGGGATGGCTGGACCTGCTTGTCTGGAGTCAAACGCGCATGCGGATCGGCGACCTAACCTTCGACAATCCCGTTTGGTTGGCACCCATGGCTGGCGTGACCGATCGACCGGTTCGGATTCTCTGTAAACAACTCGGGGCCGGCATGGCCATTTCTGAAATGGTGCACGCCGACATTGCACTGTGGGAAAGCAAAAAAAGCGCCCACCGCTTGGATCACGACAACGAACCCGGGCCAATCAGTGTGCAGATTGCTGGCTACGATCCGCACATGCTCGCAGAAGCAGCCCGGGAAAACGTGGAGCGAGGCGCCGATATCATCGACATCAATCTCGGGTGCCCTGCCAAAAAGGTCTTAAAAAAAGCGGCCGGATCGGCGTTGATGCGTGACGAACCTCTGGTTGCTGACATTTTTCGTGCCGTCGTAGGGGCCGTAGACGTACCGGTCACCGTCAAAATGCGCACAGGCTGGGATCATGCCTCCCGTAATGGGCCCAATATTGCCCAAATGGCCGAGAGCCTCGGCCTTCAAGCCGTCACCATGCATGGTCGAACCCGTTGCGACATGTATCGAGGCGATGCCGAGTACGACACCCTCAAACGCACCCGCGAGCGCCTGACGATCCCGCTCATCGCCAATGGCGACATCACCTCAACAGACAAAGCACGTGAAGTTCTCCAGCAAACCGGAGCTGACGCCATCATGATCGGTCGAGGGACTCAGGGCGACCCTTGGCTGCCCGGAATCATCGCCGCTGAATTAGCGGGTGAAACACGAATGCGGCCTGACACCGAGACGCAAATTCGTGTCATGGCCCAACTAGTTTCAGACATTCAGACTTTTTATGGCGAGTTCACCGGTGTCCGAATGGCCCGTAAGCATTTGCAATGGTTCTTAAAACGGTTTGCAAATGGAGCCAAAGCATGGTCAGAATTACGGGAAATAACGGATGCCGAAACGCAAACGCGCCGGCTGTTAGAATTAATAGACGGAGGAGGACTCCGCGATGGGACTCAAGGAACTGATCAAGCAGCAGCTCGATCAGTACTTTAATGAACTCGACGGCGAGATGCCGCAAGACCTATACGATTTGGTGATCGGACAGGTTGAGCATGCACTTTTGCTGTCGGTGCTTGAGCAGACAGGGCAAAATCAATCGAAAGCCGCTGAGATCCTGGGTATTAGCCGAGGCACACTGCGGACCCGAATGAAACTCTTTGGAATGCTCTCCTGATTTAACAGACACTGGTATACTCCCTCCCTTTTTTACTGAGGAGTGGATAAGGGATGCCAAACTCTGATCGTATTCAGGTGCGTCGAGCGCTTCTGAGCGTGTCCGATAAATCGGGCTTGATTGAACTCGCCACCGGGCTTAACAGCCATGGGGTGGAGTTAATTTCAACAGGTGGCACCTACAAGGCACTCCTCGCTGCTGGTTTACCTGCGGTCGAAGTATCCTCAGTGACCCAGTTCCCCGAAATGATGGACGGGCGGGTAAAAACCCTGCATCCAAAAATCCATGGTGGGATCTTGGGCCGTCGCGACCAAGATACAGAAATCATGCAAACACACGGAATCGATGGAATCGATTTGGTGTGCGTGAATTTGTACCCCTTTAAAGAAACCATCGCCAAGCCCGACTGCACTGATGCGGATGCGATTGAAAATATCGATATTGGTGGTCCAGCCATGGTTCGCTCGGCAGCCAAGAACCACGCGTTTGTCACCATCGTGACCGACCCGTCACAGTATGCCAATATTCTGAACGAGCTCGAGGCGGGCGGCATCTCGTTCGACACGCGCCGTACATTGGCCAAAGCGGCATTTCAGCATACAGCCGCCTATGACGGCGCGATCGCCAACTACCTCGGCCGTGATCCCGACCAACCGACCTATCCCGAGCAGCTTTTTGTGCATTTTGAAAGA
>CAJXXD010000220.1 GCA_913062835.1 uncultured Gammaproteobacteria bacterium | reverse complement strand
GACGACAATCAAGCCGCCCAACACAGCCAACAAAATATAGGGTTGGTGATCGGACAACGCTTTCGGGACCACGTTACACAGAATGTCGCGAAGCACGCCGCCGAAAGTACTCGAGAAGACGCCCATCAAAATCGCAATCACCGGACTGGCACCTTCTGCCAGCGCAATCTGAGTGCCGAGTGCCGCAAACAAACCGAGGCCCACTGCGTCTGGAATCTGAATGGTCCGCTCGGTCACCTCTGCATGACTTCGACGCAAAACAAACGCAGCCAATACACACAGGCCGACCACAATCCACACCAGATGTTCTTGCTCAATCCAGAAAAATGGCCGTCGATCCAAAAGCAGGTCCCGGATCGTACCGCCACCAAAGGCCGTGACACCGGCCACTAAACACACCCCCACAATGTCCATGCCGACACGCAGTGCAGAGGCCACACCGGATATGGCAAACGCGAGTACCGCAAGAAATTCGACGCCGCTTTGGAGCAAGGGTAAAAAACTGGGGGCTGCCCATTCATTCGTCATGAGTTAGGTCCTTCTCAGGGCGCAAACAATACACCCTTTTCACATTCTGAGCATGGTAGTTAAGGCCCGGATACGCTCGGTTCTAGCGCCCATTCGAAGAAATAGTCTAGGCTAGCGTTTTGAGGGATGGCGTATGTTGGGTATCACGGATCTTTTTACCTTTCTGATCGGTACGATCATCATCGTATTACTGCCTGGTCCAAACTCGATGTTCGTCATCACGGTCGCGGCGAAAGACGGTGCTAGAGCGGGCTTTGCGGGTGCTGCAGGGATTTTCACCGGGGACGCCATCTTGATGATTCTCTCCGTGGCAGGCGCCGCCTCCCTGATCCTCACCACGCCCTGGCTGTTCGCCGTTTTAAAATACGCGGGCGGCGGTTACTTGGCTTGGCTGGGATTTGGCCTGTTAAAAAGTGCCTGGCAATCCCGTCACCTCAAACCTCATGAAACTCCCACACTGCCCAAGTCTCGCGCCCATCCATTCCGCACGGCGCTGACAATCAGCCTGTTGAATCCGAAGGCCATCCTATTTTTCATTTCGTTCTTTATTCAGTTTGTCGACCCAAGCTACGACCAGCCGCTGCTCTCTTTCTTGCTATTGGGCTGCTTGGTGCAGATCGTCAGTCAGATCTATTTGACCAGCGTCATTTTGATTGCGGTGTATGGCAAAGCCAAACTGGCGAAGAATCATACTTTGGCGCGCATTGCGAAGGCACTCGCCGGTTCCGCCTTTTTAGGTTACGGCCTGAAAATGGCGCTCAGCCGATAGCCCGAAACTGCAGATAGCGGCGCATCGCCCAAAGACCGAGAAAAGGCCCGGGCAACAACCACCAGACAACTGAGACGTCCATCGTTTCAGCCAACTGACTGACCCAAACGATGGATCCGATTGATAAAAAGAATCCGATGCTATTTTGCATCGCCAACGCACTGCCGACCGTTTTTGGGTCACAGGCTTTGGCCGAAATCGCTGAAAACTGCGCCGAATCGGCAATGACGAAAAAGCCCCAAACCATCAGTAAAAGCAGCGCAACCGCTTGGCCCCAATCCACCGCCCAAGGAAAGATCGCACAGACGCTGCCAGATGCGGCGAGCGAGACAAAAGCGAGACGCGCACTGCCGAGCCGACGACCGAGCCAACCGGCCCAAATAGCACCCAAGGCGCCAATACCGATGATCACAAACGACCACCCAGACACCAAAGCGTTGCTCGCATCGGGGCCGAGCACGGCTAACACCAACCAAGGTACCAACATCCAGAAAGCATAGAGCTCCCACATATGCCCAAAATAGCCCAGTGCAGCGCCCCGGTAGGCCGGCACTTGAAAGGCCTGAACCACCGCACCCATGCGAAGCTTAGGTGACTTTGGGATCCCATAAGGCCCATTGCCGATCCGCCATACCATCAAGGCTGAAACACAGGCCATGGCTGAGACCACGACCAATACAGACTGCCACGGCCAATCGGCGCCGAGTGCCGCCAAGCCGTGAGGCAAGGCGGTGCCCAAGGTCAGCATCCCCACTAAGATACCCAGTGAAAACCCGGGTAAGTCTCTAGACCAGCTGACGATCAGTTTCATGCCCAGGGGATAAATGCCAGCTAGGCAGACACCAATGGCCGCACGATACGCCCACCCAGTGACCAGATTGTCAGCAAACCACACAAATCCGAGATTTAGTGCGGCACCGGCCAGGGCCGAACACACCAGAATATCCGAGGCGCGAAAACGATCCGCCAAACCCGTGATGGCTAATGTCAACGTACCTAGGATGAATCCGGCCTGGACAGCTGCCGTCAATGCACCCAAATCACCTACTGTGACACCCCAGTCGGCCGCCAGTCCATGAGATACGCCATTGACGCTGAACCACAACGAACAGCCAAATAACTGCGCAAGCACGATGCCGGTGATCGCCCAGTGCGGGCTCAAAGAGGACGTGTCGGATGACGCACTCACTCAGTGACCCCACAGGGAGATATGTCATAGGAAAAGGGTACGCGATGCATGTTTACGATCCAGACCACTGTCAGATCGAAACATACCACCGAATCAGCGGAAAGACCTCGGTGATGCCCAAAGTG
>CAJXXD010000219.1 GCA_913062835.1 uncultured Gammaproteobacteria bacterium | reverse complement strand
CGGACGTGCGTTGGGTGTGACTATGTTCTTACCAGAAGAAGATAAGTACAGCCACTCCAAACGCGGTCTGCTAAGCCAAATTTGTTCACTCTATGGTGGACGAATTGCTGAGGAGTTGACGCTCGGCGCCGAGGGTGTCACAACCGGGGCGTCTAACGATATCCAGCGGGCGACCACGATTGCGCGCAATATGGTGACCAAATGGGGTCTGTCTGAAAAGATGGGACCGCAGATGTACGACGAGGAAGATAACGAGCCCTTCTTGGGCCGTTCGATGAGTCGCCCAGCGAATGGTCAGTCAGACGACACGGCGCGAATGATTGATGAAGAAGTGAAGGCGATACTGAACGCCTGTTATGAAAAAGCCAAACAGACCCTTGTTGATAACATGGATAAGTTGCATTTGATGGCGGATGCATTGATGGAGTATGAAACCATCGATGCAAAGCAGATCGATGAGATCATGGAAGGAAAACGCCCTGGTCCGCCTGAGGGATGGGATGATCGCAATAAGCCAGAAGGTGGACAGCCTGAAGCCCATGACGATCTGAAAGAGGCAGACGATCAGAGCCGTCCGGCATCGGATGCAAGCGACGGAACAGCACCCACCTCTTAATGGGCCGAGTTGTTCTTAGTTGGCCAGATTTGGGGCTTAGTGGGCCCCAAATCATGGCAGTTCTCAATGTGACCCCCGATTCATTCTCTGACGGGGGTCGTTTGTTTGATAGCCGCCCTCATTTGGGCCACATTGTGGATCAGGCCGCACTGAGTGTGGCCGAAGGCGCAACCATCCTAGATATTGGCGGTGAAAGCACGCGTCCAGGTGCCGACCCGGTGTCTGAGGATGAAGAGCTGTCGCGTGTAGTGCCGGTGGTGGAGGCGTTGGCCTCTCGATTTGAGGCGGTTTTATCGGTAGATACCTCGACCGCCGTGGTCATGACAGAGGCTGCCCAAGCCGGTGCGCGATTAATCAACGATGTTCGAGCCCTCACTCGCCCTGGCGCATTAGAGGCAGCGCTTGAGACTGGATTGCCGGTGTCACTGATGCACATGCAGGGTAGCCCGAAAACCATGCAGGACAATCCGACCTACCATGATCCCGTTGCCGAGGTGAAAGCTTGGCTGTTGGAGCGGGCAGAGGTCTGTCAGGTCGCGGGGATCAAGCGGAATCAAATTTTGATCGATCCAGGCTTTGGTTTTGGCAAAACCCTCGCGCATAATGTCGCGCTGTTTCAGCAGATGAACCAATTGATAGACACGGGTTATCCGGTTGTCGTCGGGGTGTCTCGTAAATCGATGATCGGTGAAATAACAGGTCGCCCGCTGGCTCAACGTACGGTTGGCAGTGCCACCGCTGCCGCTATGGCCGCCATGACGGGTGCTTCCGTGCTTCGCGTTCATGATGTGGCTGAAACCCGAGACGCAATGGCAGTGATGCGGCAATTAACGCAAGGAATGCAACAATGAATCGACAGTATTTCGGAACAGACGGCATCCGCGGTCGAGTGGGTGAAGGCTGTATTACTGCAGATTTTGTATTAAAGCTCGGTTGGGCCTTTGGGCAGAGTGTTCGGGCGCAACATGCCGGACGCCCGCGTGTGGTGATCGGCAAGGATACGCGTCTTTCGGGGTATATGTTTGAGACTGCATTAGAGGCCGGTCTGATTGCGGCAGGGGTGGATCCGGTGATGCTGGGTCCGATGCCAACGCCCGCAATCGCCTATTTAACCCGTACATTTTCAGCTGCAGGCGGTATTGTCATCAGCGCCAGTCACAATGGCTATGAAGACAACGGCATTAAATTCTTTGATAAGCAGGGCAAAAAGCTGCCCGATGCGGTCGAGCTCGACATTGAGAAATGGCTCGATCAGCCGCTTGCGACCGTGGCCGGTCCACTGCTAGGTCGCGCGTCGCGAGCCAATGATGCGGCGGGTCGTTACATTGAGTTTTGTAAGCACACACTGCGACTCGGTACCGAACTCCGGGGGCTGAAGTTGGTCATTGATTGCGCCCATGGTGCTGCTTATCAGGTGGCACCCAAGGTGTTTTCGGAATTAGGCGCCGAGGTCGTTGCCATAGGGACATCTCCAGACGGTCTGAACATTAACAAAGGGGTGGGATCCACCGCGCCGGACGCATTGATTGAGGCGGTTGTTTCCAACCAAGCGGATTTGGGCATCGCCTTAGATGGCGACGCTGACCGCGTGGTAATGGTGGATGAGCGCGGTAGTTTGATCGATGGGGACCAGATTCTTTTTGTGATTGCGGCATCACGGTCGCAACGCGGTCGCATGGACGGTGGCGTGGTAGGGACTCTGATGACGAATCTGGGTCTCGAGCATGCACTGGCAGACATGGATATCCCATTGGTGCGAACGCAAGTGGGAGACCGCTATGTGATTGAAGCCATGGAATCCCGCGGATGGCGGCTCGGGGGTGAAACCTCCGGTCATATTATTTGTTCCGATTTGACCTCGACCGGAGATGGTTTGGTCGCGGCACTGCAGGTGGTCAATGCGCTTCGGATGTCCGGTCAGTCACTGAGCGAGGCTGTTTCTGGTATGCCGAAGTACCCTCAAATTCTTATCAATGTGCCGCTGACATCGAAGGCACAGTTAGAACACC
>CAJXXD010000218.1 GCA_913062835.1 uncultured Gammaproteobacteria bacterium | reverse complement strand
ATGGTAACGTCTGGCCTGCTTTCATATATAATCCTGATGGTGCCAAAAGACCGGTCGGCGTCGTCATGTTGGGTGTGTTTTCTTTTTCTGAATGGCTTTGATCAATGCTTCAACCATCCAGCCCTGCGGGTTGAAAGGCCCTGAGTGCCATTGAAGATCAGATGTCCAGTAGCCGGGGCAAGGATCCGCGACCTCGGCTACGAAGCCGTAACTCACCTCGCTGATAACGGGTTCACCATCTTCCAAGACAAGAAAATCATATGCGGCGCAGGTTGACCCAAGTTCTTCAGAAACTCGGAGTGCAACTTTGGCACAAGCAAAATCAAGAGCTGTCACTTCATATGACAAGTTCCCGCTTCCGGAAGCGCGAAAATCATTCGGCCTAGTGTATCTTCTCCACGAAAACGCCTTTCCATCAACGGTAACGATGCGCGTATCGAAAGCATTTCCAGAGATAAATTCCTGAAAGTAAACATAGCCCTTCTCACGACCAAGTGTCCGCGCAAAAGGTGGAGGCTTTACAAATCGCGCTATGCCTTTCGCAATTTCTGTGTATCCAGCTTGTTTAAGCCATGCCATACGCCAGCGCTCCTTCAGGCTGCCCCAGGCATCATAGGTGGGGATACCGCGCCCGAACGCTCGATTGACCCAGCGACGGGCCTCACAGCGGGTGCGGACCAGATGCACATTGCTGGAACCGGCACCACCGCGGAGTTTGACCACCTTGGGGAAGTCAGTGGTCTTGATCCAGTCCAGCGCCTCACGCTTGTTGAGGAAAATCCAAGTTGGCACAAGCGGCGCGCCGACGGCCTCAAACAAGTACTTCTGCTCGAGCTTGTCATCAAAATGCCAGCCGGTTCGCCAGTCGGGAAATACCTTGAAGCCACTGTGCTCCAGTGCCGATAAGATACCCTTCGCCACCAGCAGGTCTTTGGGGTTCATCTGGCTGTGATGCCACAACAAGCCATCGCAATCGCGCAACTGCTCGATGATGTCGCTGGCATGACAGTCCACTCGCTTGTAGGCGATGCCCTGCTGCTCGCAATAGGCAACCCAGCGGGAGTGGAAGCCGGTGTTAGCGTGGTGGATGGCGAGGGTGGGGGTCAACTTCAGTCAGTCGCAGACGTTAACTCTTGGAGCGGCGAGAGCCATGTTTAAGCCGGCTTAACACCGGCCGAATCCGTGACTGCCATACCATCCGTGCCAAGAACCGACTGGTAGCGGCCTCGTCAATAACGGCGGCCAGTGCGGCCATTTGTTGGTCGGTCAGTCCGAGCTCACGGGGGCGGGGTGGGATCTCGGCGGGCGCTTCGGGGATCGTGAGGGCCTCGTCTGGTGGCAGATACCGGTTCCAGGCGGCCCATTCCTCAGCGTGCGCGGCCACCGCTGCCGTGGCGACGGCACGCGCATGGGCGGCCATTGCCTCGCCCTGGACTTTTTCGGAAGGATCGATCGCTAGCAACGCCTCGTAGAGAGGCGTCACCAACGCCGGCCGGCGCCCGGCCATTTGGTGGATGAGCACAAGCTCGGAGAGCGTGAGCGAGGGATTGACACGCTGAGGCATCTCTACATCGGGGGTCGGCACGCCCAGCCAGTCTTCAAAAAAGCGCTGATCAAGCCCGCCGGGGGCCTGGGTATAGCCTCGAACCGTAGGCGTGATACCCAGTCGCTCGGCTTGAAGTCGAAACCCTTGAAGCTCCTGCGGCAACCGGTAACCGTTCTCCGCCCATTCGGCAATATTACCGGCCGTGCCCCGCTTCGCGCGGTGTTTGTAAAGGGAAAGGCATTGGGCCGCTGGGTCGCGGAGGATGAGTAAAAATTCCGTCGTTTGAAGATTTACAACGTTTGCACACTTTATAAACTGCTCAAGTTGACCGTTAGAGGCTAATGGGTTTAGCAGTAACTCACTTGATATCAAAACAGCCTGGCAACTGTGTGCAGTTGCTTCTGACACCATACGAGCCAAGCGCTGGGTAACACGGTCCCAATCCGCCCGATGGATATCATCTGCCATCTTAAGAGCGTTACCACCAGATATCCGACCGGCATGCATACAGCGCTCATCAAAAGGCGCGCCACTTACAAACCGAATGCCTTTTCTCGTAAGAGCATCCCTGCTTCGAGAAAGACGCGTCTGCAGTGCGCTCGTGCCCGTTTTTTCGGTACCAATATGTAAAAAACATCGCATTGTCAGGCGACACTGTATTGGTAATCGGTCCGATGAGGCATTGGTTCGATCTCGATTTTTTCCGCATAGTGATTCAACCAGACCAACAGAACGATTAGACGCCAAAGAATGGCCGAGTGATTGGCCCTGCCACATTGATGCTCTTCTTGAAGTCTCATAATGCAATCAAAGTCGAAGTAATCGCTCCACTTGCAAGCCCCAGCCTCAAAAACCTCATTTGCGTAGCCGCTCAGGATGGTGCGTAGCCACACATCGATGGGCGTGCCGAAACTCTGTTTACGGCCTTGCAAAACAGAATCTGGCAGCAAGCCAGCTCCGACATCCCGCAATAAACGTTTTGTTTGCCCTAAATTAACTTTGTATGAAGAGGGAAGCTGGCTGACGTAGTCCACCACCGCGTTATCTAACATTGGCACTCTCGCTTCAACGCTGTGCCACATACTG
>CAJXXD010000217.1 GCA_913062835.1 uncultured Gammaproteobacteria bacterium | reverse complement strand
AGAAGCCGCCTCGGCTCGGTATGGTGGCGGCCTTGTGCAACGCATACAGTGTTAGGAACGGCGATGAAACTCTCTCCCAAATACGTGGGCCCCGTGGTAATGGCGGCCATCATGGCCTTCATCATGACGGGCTTTGTGACTTGGATGAACTTAGGTTTTACCTCAGATTATTTTGCCAATTGGGCGCGGGCGTTTGTGTTCGCGTGGCCGGTCGCGTCGGTGGCTGCCTTCTTGGCCATGCCCATAGCACCCAAGATCACAATGTGGATTGTCAGAACCGTCAACGGCGCCCCGCATTGACGGATGCGTCTCGAGTCAGGGACTGTGGGCGGCATCGATGCCGTACTTGACCTCGGTCAAAAAGTGGTTCGGAGACCGCGAAAATCGGCTCGCTTCCTTAGATACATTGGCAGGGCTCGATAAGAAAAGCACAGAGCGCCCAAAGGTTCTGCGATGGTCGCTGAACCCAAACGCTAAGGAATGCAATTATGAGGATGAAACTCGCCCTAGTGGCCGCCTCAACTCTTTGTGCGTCGATGTCAGTGATGGCAGCCGAGCCGGTTCAACCGATTTATGCGGCCACGATTGAAGATCGAGACAAAGTTGAACTCGGTAAAATGTTGTTTTTTGATCCACGGCTCTCTCAGTCTGGATTTATTTCTTGTAACTCCTGTCACAACCTGTCCATGGGTGGCTCAGATAACTTGCCGACATCGATCGGTCACGACTGGCAGTTAGGCCCGATTAACTCACCGACGGTATTGAACAGTAAGTTCAACATTGCTCAGTTCTGGGATGGCCGCGCAGCCACGCTCCAGGAGCAAGCCGGCGGACCCATTGCCAATCCAGGTGAAATGGCGTTCACCCACCAGTTGGCTTTGAGCACACTAGAAACCATCCCAGGCTACGTGAAGATGTTTGAGAAGGTATACGGCGATGAAGTCATTACGATCGACGAAGTGACTGATGCGATCGCGGTCTTTGAGGAAACCTTGGTCACACCGGGTGCACCGTTCGACCGTTCCCTGATGGGTGATGAAAATGCGATTTCGATGCAGGCCAAAGCGGGTTATGAGTTGTTCAAGACCGTTGGCTGCACGGCATGCCACAATGGCCAAGCCTTAGGCGGGTCATCGTTCCAGAAAATGGGCCTCGTGAAGCCGTATGAAACCGACAGTGAAGTGGCGGGTCGCTCTGCCGTGACTGGCAATGAGATCGATCGGTTCTCATTCAAAGTGCCAACACTTCGGAATATTGAACTGACCTATCCCTACTTCCACGACGGTGCGGTATGGGATCTGGGCGAAGCCGTGAACATCATGGGTGAAATCCAGTTGGGTCGTACTTTCAAGCCTGAAGAAACGGATCAGATTGTGGCCTTCTTGACCACCTTGACCGGTCAGCAGCCAACGTTTGACCTGCCAATCTTGCCTCCGTCTTCAGCGAAGACCCCCAAACCACAACCCTAATACCTCCAAGGGTTGTTCATCAGGGCCGCTTATGCGGCCCTTTTTTTCTCTGACTAACGCGACCCGATGCACAGGTTCAGTGGCAGGGAATATGAGTTGAGCAGCGTCTTACTGGCATAAAAAAGGCCGCGTAAGCGGCCTTTTTCAGTGCAGCCTGAATTAGATCTGCTTAGTAGCGAAGTAGAAGTCAGTGACTTCGTAGTCTGTGTTGGTCAGACGCGCCATGGCTTCTTCAGCTGTCTTCGCAGGTGGCACGATGACACGCTCACCTGGTTGCCAGTTTTCAGGCGTAGCCACAGCGTGCTTGTCTGAGGTCTGCAAGCCGTCGAGCAAACGAAGGAATTCGTCGATTGAGCGACCGTTGCTCATTGGGTAGTAGACCATCGCACGCAGCTTGCTTTCTGGGTCGATGATGAAGGTTGCACGGACCGCTGAGGTATCGGCAGCGCCTGGGTGGATCATGCCGTAAGCACGGGCTACATCCATGGACAGGTCGGCAATGATTGGGAACTTAATCTCAACGCCGAAGTTGTCTTTGATGTTTTTCATCCAAGCGATGTGTGAGTGCGTGCTGTCGATAGACAGACCCAAGAGTTCACAGTTGCGCTTGGCGAATTCTTCTTGGCGGTTTGCAAAGGCCATGAATTCAGTGGTGCACACAGGTGTGAAGTCAGCTGGGTGTGAGAACAAGATCAACCACTTGCCTTTGTAGTCTTCGAGCGTCTTGCGACCGGAAGTGGTTTCTGCGTCAAACGCAGGAGCTTTTTCATTCAGGCGGGGTAAGCCTACAACTTGGTTTTCCATGTGTTTCTCCTTGAAGTGAATGGATCCAGTGGATGGGAAGAATGTATTGCGTTATAACGATATAACCAAATGAAATATATAAATCGGATCCATTGACCGACACTATGCTCAGACTGGCATCAAAACGACTTGATTGGGCTCAAGGTGTTTGTCCGTAAAATGGATTTAACTGTGTCCGTCACAAAGGAGAACCGTGATGAAATCAAATGTAGGTGGTATGGATAAGTGGGCGCGGATTATTGTCGGCGTCGTATTGGTAGCCTTGGCGGTGACTGGCACGGTCGGTGTGTGGGGTTGGATTGGTATCGTGCCGATTTTGACAGGCGTGTTTGGCTATTGCCCGGCCTACTCACTCTTCGGTTGGTCCACCT
>CAJXXD010000216.1 GCA_913062835.1 uncultured Gammaproteobacteria bacterium | reverse complement strand
GGAGCTCAGACGGTAAAAACAGGTCAAGAACTCGTGATTACGTCAGCAGATGTTGAAGGCACGTCGGATCTAATCCCCATTGATTTTCCAGAACTTCCTAGAGATGCATCCGTAGGGGATACCATACTTATCGACGATGGTCTTTTGGAGCTTCGTGTAACTGCCAAGAACAAAGAAAAAGGGGAGGATAGGCTACACACTACGCAAAAGCCTGTCGCCTTGGCTCTTTGGTTCTTCGAAAACTGGGGCAACGGCTTGAACAGCATTGTTGACCTATTCGGCGGCTCTGGCTCATTCGACTGCCGCTTCTCTGGCGACACGCACTGCCTGGACTGATGAATCTCTGGTTGGTGTTATTAAAGGACACCTCATTGGTGGCTGTCATTGCCTTTGATGAGTTGCTTCGGACCGCAAAGGTCGCCGGAGAAACCGAACGCGAGCCTTTTCTCTTTTTCTTCGCGGCTGGATTACTGTATCTCCTCATGACTTGGGTCAGTGACCGAGGCCGCCAGCGGTTAGAACGCTCTGTGCAGCTTGTAGGGCACAGCCGATGATCGAAAGCTGGCTCAATACCGCACATTTTTGGTTCAAAGGTTGGCATTTTGCCGTGGGCGATGCCCTCTGCGGTCCAATCCAGGGGACCTTACCTGCCTCCATTGCACCGCATTGCCCACGCTTTGTTGACGGATTTTTCACCACACTTGAACTGGTGCTCTTGGCGCTGGTCTTGGCCTTTTTGATCGCGCGCCAACTGACCGCTTGGTTGGAGCTTGGACCGCATTGGTGTAAAGCACCCATTCGGGCTTACGTGTATGTGTTCCAAGGCACGCCGTTGTTGATTCAGTTGTGGCTGGTGTATTACGGGTTGGCTCAATTTGAAACGGTACGCGACAGCGGCTTGTGGGTCTTTTTATCCAGTGGCTGGTGGGTTGGGCTTCTTGTGCTGACCTTAAACTCAGCCGCCTATCAAACCAACATCTTGCAGGGCGCGGTGGCGAACTTACCCTCAGGTCAAAGCGAAGGTGCGGACTCTTTGGGCTTAACCCGCCGCCTAAAGTACCGAAAGATCTTATTCCCACAAGCGATGCGAGCCGCTTGGCCGGCACTCGGTAATGAAGGCATTTTGTTGCTGAAGGCCAGTGCGCTGGTCAGCACCATCACCGTCTACGACCTAATGGGCCACGCACGGACGGTCTTCTCACGAAGCTATGATTTGTGGGTCTATGGAGGCGCGGCCGTCTTGTATATCGTTTTGACGGCCCTGATTACTGCACTGCTCTGGGCGATCCGTCGGCATGGATTTGCGCCACTGCCCACGGATGAATGGTTCTCGGCGATTCGCCGTTAGTTCCGATACGCCGCTTTGGCTTCGGCCTCATTGACTTCGATCACGCCACCAGCGGCCGCGTCGGCTTCATGCTGCCGGATGTCACGCGCATCCCAGGGGTAATCGACCCAGACATCCTCGATGTCCCTGCCAACAAACACGTGACTGACGACGTCGGGGTACTCCGCCTTCTTGGGTTTGAGTTTGTTGTGCATCACAAACACGCCGATCTCGGCCGGTTGCTCAGCCATCAGTTCACCGATGGCAAAGGCCAAGGTGGTCCGTTCGTCATCGACCTCATCCACCAACAGCACCCGCTTTCCAGTGATCATGTTGTTGACCCCATCCACCCATTGCAGCTTATGCGGGACATCCGAAGGCGGCTCGTCTGGATGATATCTAGCCAGTGAAATCGCAATCAGAGGTTTTTCAACATAAGTACGCAAAATCCGTGCGGGAATAAAACCGCCTCCGCCAATGGCCAAAATGACATCGAACTGAAAATCACTGGCGATGATTTCAGTTGCTGCATCGGCAATGGTTTGGTGTAGGTCGGCGTATGAAAACCGAAGACGGGTGCTCATCGGGCTGTTCTCCAATCAAAAACGAAGCGTATCACTGCCCGGCACTCGGATTCGAGTTGATCAATCCATCGCGGGTGGTCCGAAGCGTTTCCATCAAGTCATTTAGAGAGTCTCGCCGATCCATCAGATAGGCCTTCCGTGCAGCGTGTGTGTCGCCCTCGGGACGAAACGCCAGAACCCAGTCGGCCGCCTGTTGCAGCTGCGCATCCAAGGACGACGCCTGAGTGCCACTGAGACCAGAACGCAGACGCACCAAGTCATCGGTCACCAGTTTCAATTCACCGACTTGGTAGTTGATTTCGTTAAATAGATGCTCTTCGACCTTGGCCTCACTCTCAGGTAACACCATTGAAATCAAAGACCCCACCACCAAAGCCAGACCAATGATGATGCCCATTCGACGAATCTGCATTGTTGTCCCCTTACGCATTGAAAGAAGTGCGCTACACTAGCGAAAAACAATCCCACTAAAAATGGAAATCGTTTCTATGTCCTCAAATGACCTTCGCGACGCCGCGTTAGCCTACCACCGAGCTCAACCGGCAGGAAAATTAGAAATACAAGCGACTAAGCCGTTAGCCTCTCAACGTGATCTCGCCCTGGCCTACAGCCCAGGCGTGGCTTATGCCTGCACAGAGATCGCCGAAGACCCCAATCAGGCAGCTGAACTGACAGCCCGCGGCAACATGGTGGCTGTCATCACCAACGGAACCGCAGTACTCGGCCTCGGCGACATCGGCCCGAAGGCAGCC
>CAJXXD010000215.1 GCA_913062835.1 uncultured Gammaproteobacteria bacterium | reverse complement strand
ACCGAGGCGCGATCCAAAGCGATGACGCGGTTAGAGCGGGTTGGACTTAAAGAGCGCGTAGGCCACCGACCTCGTATGTTGTCCGGTGGCGAACAACAGCGAACCGCTGTCGCACGAGCTTTTGTGACCGAGCCTGCACTTTTGTTTGCCGATGAGCCCACAGGAAATCTGGATCGGCGCACCGGAGAAGCCATTACCGATTTGTTGTTTGAGCTCAATCGGGAGACCGGTGCCACCTTGGTGTTGGTGACCCACGACGAACGGTTGGCGGAACGATGCCAGCGCGTCCTTGAATTGGCAGACGGTCGACTACAGGAATCGCGCCCATGATGTCAGTGCGACTCCTTTGGCGCGAGTGCGTCAGCGGTCAACTGACCCTATTGGGCCTGGCTTTGGTCATTTCGGTGGCCGCGATGACCACGACCGCGGTTTTAACCGACCGCATTGATCGGGCCATGCAGCAAGATGCGGCGGCATTGCTTGGGGGAGACCTGAAGATCCGGGGTGCGCGTCCACTCAGTGAGGCCCTGTCGGCTGAGGCCGAAATCTATGGGCTTGAGCGGACAGATACCGTGGAATTTCCATCGGTTGTGGGGTTCGGTGATCGCTTTGAGCTGACCGGCATTAAAGTGGTGGGCCCGGGTTATCCGCTTCGCGGTGAATTAAAGATAGCGACGTCGCGAGTCGATCCGGGCTTTGCCACACAATCAATCCCAGAGCCCGGTTATGCATGGGCGGACTCCCAGTTGGCTTCTAAGCTTGACCTTGAGGTGGGAGATCGTGTGTCCGTTGGGGAAACCACCTTGGCTATCTCACATATCTTGGTGTTTGAGCCCGACCGGGGCGGTTCCTTTACCTCTTTCTCGCCTCGGTTGATGATGAACCAAGCCGACCTGGCCGCGACCGCATTGATACAGCCTGGCAGCCGGGTGCGCTATATCACGCTGCTTGCTGGCGACAGAGCATCGGAGTTTCGGGCGGCTGTCGAGCCAAGGCTCGATATCAGTCAACGGGTGTCTGGGGTCGTAGACGGTCGTCCGGAGGTGGGCGGGGCGCTTAACCGAGCGACTAAATACCTTTCATTGGCAGGTTTATTAACCGTTTTGCTGTCAGGGGCAGCGATCGCCATGACGGCGACCCGCTGGGCCACAGATCACATCAATGACAGTGCCCTATTTCGAACCTTTGGGCTGACCGGACGCGAGAGCTTGCGCGTCTTTGCGACGGAGCTGGGTATTTTGGCAGGCTTGGCGAGTGGTTTGGGTGTCTTGATCGGGTATGCGATACAGCTTTTGGTCGTCGACAGTATTGCCGGCCTGCTGACCATAGCCTTGCCCGCGCCCAGTTTGGTGCCGGCGGTGCTCGGGGTGTTAACGGGATTCGTGGTGCTATTTGGATTTGCCGGTCCTGCCCTATGGATGTTAGGTCAGGTACCTCCCATTCGGATTTTGAAACGTGACTTCCAGGTCACCAAAGCCGGTCAAGGTATGCGGTACGGACTGGCTTTATCGAGCTTGGCACTGCTTGGCTACTTGTACAGTGGTGACGCGATGCTGACCGCTTTTGTGGTGTTAGCCGCAGTGGGGCTGTTTGCCTTGGTAATAGGCCTGGGTCGTGTGGTGATGCGAGCATTAGGCCCTTTGGAGCGGCTCGGTACGGCATGGCGGTTTGGTATGCAGCAACTTATCCGTGACCCCCAAGCATCTGGAGGTCAATTGATGGCCTTTGCGTTTACGGCGCTTGCAATTGCGATGGTGGCTCTGATTCGTTTTGACTTGATTGCGACCTGGGAGTCTCAGGTTCCGGTCGATGCCCCCAATACGTTTGCGCTGAATATCACCGTGGACGATGGGCCTGTCTTCACAGAGACGGTGCGGGGACTGGGAGGCGATCTGGCGCCTCTGTATCCGATTGTCAGAGGTCGACTTGAGACCGTGAACCAAGTGCCCTTAGTTGAGCACCTGGGTGGGGCAGAACCCCCGGGCTCGGTGCGTCGTGAGCTGAGTTTGACAGAAGCTTCGGTCCTTGGACGTGATAATCGCGTGGATCGTGGACGATGGTTTGTGCCTGATGACCCGGTTGGTTTGGTGTCGGTGGAATCGGAATTATTGGATGAATTGGGCCTCGCTTTAGGCGATGTACTTAGTTTTCAGATTGGCCCCGATCTGATCGAGGCGACAATCATTGGCACACGGGAAGTGCGATGGGAGTCAATGCTACCTAACTTCTTCATGATTTTTTCACCGGGCACACTGACGCCCTTCGAGTCGACTCAGTTAACCAGCCTTCGGTTGCCAAATCCGGCTGCAGACACCACGGCCATTGCTCGGAGTTTCCGGCAGGTCACTCTATTGTCGGTCGATGCGATTTTGGCGCAGGTCCGTTCCATTTTGACCCGTGTGTCTCAAGCGGTCAGTGTGGTGTTGTACTTCGTCTTGGTGGGCGGCGTATTGGTGTTGGCCGCGAGCATCCAGACCTCCTTGCCGGAGCGACGTCGCGAATCGGCGATCCTTCGAAGTTTAGGAGGGTCAGACCGGTTGATATCACAATCCCAGTGGGCCGAATTTTTAACCCTTGGGGTGGTCAGTGGTCTGCTGGCTGCGGCCGGCACGGAAGCCCTGGGTTATTTGATGTACACCCAAGTCTTTGAGCTTGAGTGGCAGACTCTCTGGCAGGTGTGGG
>CAJXXD010000214.1 GCA_913062835.1 uncultured Gammaproteobacteria bacterium | reverse complement strand
CTATACCAATAAAAGATTGTGCAGACCCTCCCCGGGTTGTTTGAAGAGGCCACCCCTATTCCTGTCACACTCCAGTCACACTCGTGTCACAGTAACGCCAGAAATTGAGGAGGAATTGCTGATATAATCCGATGCTCAAAGTTAACGAAGTGTGTAAACTTCGGCATCTCAAGAAGCGCCCGTAGCTCAGCTGGATAGAGCGTTGCCCTCCGGAGGCAAAGGTCAGAGGTTCGAATCCTCTCGGGCGCGCCATTTAATTATCGCCTCCACATTACTCGCCACCACCTCAGTCATTCCAAATGCGACTGAGTGCTGAAACGTACAAATTCAACACAACATAGTTAGAAAGCGCACAATCTCTCAAATCACAACATACCCCACAAGGAGACACTTACATGTCGAAAAATATATTGTTGGTCGCTGCGAGCGCACAGGATGCTGAGTCTACAAGTCTTAAAGTCGCTAACGATGTTGTGAGTGCGCTCAAAAGCGATCACGTTAAAACTCGAAACCTGTCGCAAGGTATGAAAAGCATCGATCAAGCCTGGGTACGTGCAAATTTGACTGAACAATCGTCGCGCTCTGAATCTCAGCTGCGCATATTGGCTGAATCGGATGAACTGATTGACGAGTTAATATGGGCTGATGTCATTGTAATCGCATCACCCATTTACAACTTTAGCGTGCCAAGTGCACTCAAAGCTTGGATCGACAAAGTATGTAGAGCGGGCTTGACCTTCAACTACACAGAAAATGGTCCAGTTGGGTTATTAAGTGGCAAGCGCGCAATTCTCACAATGTCCTCAGGTGGAGTGCCTGTGGATTCACCAGTCGACTATGCAACGCCCTACTTGAGACAAGTATTAAATTTCATTGGCATCAGCGAAATTCAGACAGTTAGGGTCGACCAGCAAGTGACCACAACCGACTATTTAGAACGTGCTACCCGGGATATCGAAACGCTTAACTAAACTATATCCGTGAGGCCGCGCGATTACAGATAGAGGCGGCCTCCGGGCATGACACATTGCCAGCCAGTATCCTGCGACCCAATATCAATCATTGAGGCCTGACTCTGACCGCGTACGTCACACTATTTATATCCGCCCTAATGGCAGCGACTCTGTTTCCGGCTCAATCTGAAGCGATGCTGACTGGCTATCTGCTCCTGAGGCCTGAAGAGATGGCCCTTTTAATTGCAACGGCATCGACCGGGAATATCTTGGGTTCCGTCTTAAATTGGGGACTGGGTCGTTTCTTCAGGGAACAAGCCGGACGGTTTTTCAAATCCGATTCAAAATCAGTCACACGCGCTCAAGCGTGGTACCAACGATGGGGTTGGTGGTCACTGCTAGCGAGCTGGGTACCCATTATCGGCGACCCTTTGACCCTTATCGCGGGCCTGATGCGAGAGCCTTTCTGGCGGTTTTTATTAGTGGTTTCGGTGGCGAAAACTGGCCGCTATCTTGTGCTGGCTTGGATCGTTAAGGCATCCCTTTAAGCGCTCAGTGTTTGCCAGCACCCTCATGCATCTCAATCGCCATTTCAAGTAAGCGCTGTACGTCGAGCTTGCCATAATTGACTCGACTCCACTCAAGCCCTTCCTTCAATTGCTCCAGATTCATGGCAAGCAAGCCTTCAATTATTTGATCGTGGGCGCCGCGCACCAGGATTTCTACATCACACTGTTTATCGGTCAAGGATCTACCCTCTTGTGGTTTCATCCAAAGATTGCTCTCTGTCTCGCATATTTCAAGCACCTCGTTAAATACAAAAAAAACCCGCGGCTGAGGCCGCGGGCAAACTGAGGGGTAGTTCAACTGGCGTGATTAGCGACCGGTCACATCGAACCGATCGGCATTCATTACCTTCGTCCAGGCCGCCACGAAGTCCCGAATGAACTTGTCATGGCCATCGTCTTGCGCATACACCTCGACATAGGCACGAAGAATCGAATTCGAACCGAATACCAAATCCACTCGAGATGCCGTGTAGGCGGTTTCGCCGGAAGAGCGATCCACTATGGCATAGCTGTTTTTGCCAGTCGGCTTCCAGCTATACGCCATATCAGTCAGTGTCACAAAGAAGTCGGTGCTCAATACACCCTCTTTCTGGGTGAAGACACCGTGCTTTGAGCCACCGAAGTTGACGCCCAACACACGAAGGCCACCGACTAATACCGTCATCTCCTTGGCAGTGAGGCCCATCAACTGAGCGCGGTCCAGCAACATCTCTTCGGGGCTGACGACGTAATCTTTTTGCACATAGTTGCGGAATCCATCATGAATGGGTTCCAACACTGCAAAAGATTCAACGTCTGTCTGTTCAGCCGTGGCATCGCCACGTCCTGGCAGGAAAGGCACTTTCACGTGCGAACCGCCTGCTTTAGCCGCTTGCTCGATACCGACCGAACCACCCAGAACAATCACATCGGCCACGCTGATACCAAAGTCCGCTGCGATGGGTTCCAACACAGACAACACTTTTTGTAGACGCGCCGGCTCGTTGCCTTCCCAGTCCTTCTGCGGAGCCAGTCGGATACGAGCGCCATTTGCGCCACCGCGCATGTCGGAGCCACGGAATGTCCGTGCGCTATCCCATGCAGTGGCAACCAGCTCGGAGATTGACAGCCCACTGGCCGCAATGGCCTGTTTTACAGCTTCCACCTCATAGTCTGATCGACCGGCAGGCAC